>NZ_CP085166.1 GCF_022788695.1 Pseudosulfitobacter sp. DSM 107133 | reverse complement strand
CGCCGCACACTTTCAAAGTGCGGCGGATGACTTGATATTTCTGCGAGATGCGCATATTCTTTCCTCAGATCACCGGGCTTCGGCCCGGTTGCATATTCGGGGCTTCGTTCCACATATCATCCGCCAAAGATAATAGATGTGGGGCAACGCCCGGTGATCACGCTACAAGCCTCGGTTCGCCGGGGCTTTCGCGTTTCTGAGGCACATGTTACATTTTTTTGATCGGATCCGTCAAGCGTCTCAATGCTCTAAGTCGTTGAGCGGAAATACTTTTTCCGATACCCCAAGAATCATCAATTTAATATTCGCGGAAATACTTGATTTTGTTGCTCAATTGAGCCACATGTTGGTTATCAAAAAGGAGCATCATTATGCCCGCAACCGCAACTCAGAACGCATTTGTTCGCACTCGGATCAATAACACGCTGCGCGATGAAGCAGCAGCAGTTCTTTCTGATCTGGGACTCACCGTATCTGACGTGATGCGAATGACCCTTACACGGATCGCAAAAGAAAAGGCGATACCGTTCGAGCTGGTCGTTCCTAACGCTGAAACCCGCGCTGCCATCGATGAAGCTCGTGAGCTTCAAGCCACACGAGCCGCAAGGTTCACAACTTCCCAGGAACTCTTTGATGGCCTCGAAAAAGAAAGCGGCTGCTGAAAAGAGAGCCGCTCTACCTCTTGTCTCAGATTACGCCAAATCATTTCAGAAAGACTGGACCCGTTTATCCAAATCAGGGCGTTACGACATGCACCGCCTCAAAAAGGCAATGCTGTTGCTAATAGCAAACGACGCTCCTCTTGGGCCTGAATGGTCGGACCATGGGCTTACAGGAAAGTGGGCAGACACTCGTGAATGCCACATTGGTGGAGATTTCCTTCTTATCTACAAGAGCGATGATACCAGCATCATTTTTGTCAGAACTGGCACCCATGCCGAACTTTTCGAATGATCAACGTTTAAGGCATCCGAACAAGTCCAGATGAGGAAAGGGGGCTCTGCCCCCTTCAACCCGCGCCCCTCTGAACCTTCACCAAAGCAGCAGCTACAGCCAGGTCATCGGATCAGCCTTTGTGCCCCACGTGCTCGCCACGACAAGCACAATCACGGTTTCCACGCGCAAGCGCGCGGACCCTCCGAGATTCTGCTTGTCGCGTCTGCGCTCGCGGTGCCCTGCGTCTTCACCCGATGACCTGGCTCCGAAGCAGCAGCTACTATCAGCGGTCTGATCCGCGAGGTCATCTCTCAAATTTCAGGCCTTGGCATAGAAGCTTTTGCTTCTGATCATTGTAGTGGTGCAGCGGCGCACGCTGCCCGCCCCAGGGCGGAATATGGGGGTTTTCTTTGTTTTTCCGGAATTTCCTGTCACTGTCGCTGCGACAGTGACGCGACAGTGACGCACGACAGTTGAGAGACACATGACAGACAGTACATTTCTAACGCCAGCCGCAGCCGCGAAACGCGCAGGCTGTGGTCGAACAAAGATCATGAAAGCCATTGAAAACAAGGCCCTGAAAGCTGTCCGGAGCAATCGGAATAGATGGCAAATCAAGTCCGAAGACTTAGAAGATTGGATGACTGCGAACATCGAAGAGACACAAAGCGACAGTGACGCAGACAGTCAAAACGACACTGAAACGACAGTGAAAATCACACGTCTTGAAGCTGAGAATGAAGCTCTCAAACAACGCGCCAGTGATCTTGAGAAAGACAGAGATGAATGGCGCGAACAGGCCCAAAAGTCTGTCTGGAAACGGCTGTTTGGTTAAGTTGATCTACAACGCAGCGTATCGCCGCTGCACCACTCTCCAATGATCTGAAGCAAGCTTCTATGCCAGGGCCAATTGATCAAAAGTCAGGCCCATAATCATCATCAGCAAGATCTTCAGGCTTATCTGGTGCTACAGCAGCTCTGATAGCCGCGCTCAGCTTCTTGAGCTGCATGCCAATGGTTTTGCCCGGGTCTACGTCAAGCCACTCAGCAAGCCCCCTAAGCGCTCTGTCAGCAAAGAGTGCGACGCGAGACAGCTCTTTTTTTTTCGATGCGATCTCAGATTCTGACATTTCGACGTTCATCTCTCGCACGAGCAAATCGCCGTAGCGCTCGTTGTAGTCACTTTCTCGCTTGAGAAGATCAGCTTCGCGCACTGCCAGTTTTTCGGATTTTGTCGATGTTGCAGTTTGAGCTTTGTCGATCATCACAGCTTGCTTTGTAAGCTTAGCTTCTCGATCGTCAGTCTCAGCTGTTTTTTGATCGAGTGCTTTGCGATCGTTGTCTAAAGCGAGTTTATCAATCTCGACTGTCTCAAGCGTGTCAGCATAGAGACGCAAACGCTCTTTCTCTTCTTGCCACTCTTTGCGTGTTTTGCGTTCGCGTTTTGGACCCGTGCGCGTGAGACCAGACGGCGCTCCGACGGCTGCAAAATACTCGTCCTGGAAATCTCGCATAGCAGCTCTGTAAGCCGCATTTGCAGCTTTCGTGACAGCTTTGCCGTCCGACCCGCTAGACTTCAGTTCAGCACCCGCACGCGCTTTTGCAGCGTGTCCTGGATGGAGGTTTTGAGCAAAACAGCCTGGCTCATTATCGGGCAGCACATACGCGTGAAGATGCGGATATTCTTCGTCTTCGTGTTCGATGACTGTTTTTAACTGAGCTCCATATTGCTCGCTCAAAAACTGAATGTTGAGATCACGCCATTTTTCATATCGACGCATCTCGTCCGGATCTTTTTTGAGATCTTCGACAGCGACAGGATACGACATGACAACAGTGAACAGGGTGTCTCTGTCATCTCTGATTTTACGATGCCGGATACCCTTCTTTGTTTTCACTGCTGTTGCATTGCGGTCCAGCATATCAGCGTGCTCTTCTCGCAGCTGATCCAGAGATACACCATGCACTAACTTTGGCGGCTGAGACTCGATCACATGAACAGAAAATTCAGCGTCTCTCAGCGCTTCTTTGATCACTTGATCGACGCTGTTTCCAGCTTTGTTCGGTTTGACGCTATACGTCTCGATATGAATAAACTGCGGTCCCATAGACAATTAGATACGGTCGACAGAAGAAAGTCAGAAACGCTACTTTTTCCGAAATCTGTTACTTTATAGTGACCGACTATAGAGTAGCAAAAACCCCGTTGGGATTTTTGGCCCCCTTTGGGGGCTAAACTACTCTGTCTCTCGGCCTGTGGCCTCACCTGCGCGGCCCTACGGCCCTTGCCTTAGAGGTGGCCTGATCGCAGCCAGTGCCGCAGCCGCCAAACCGCCCTCCCGCGGCCGATACGGCTGGTCATGCTCGATCACGTCACCAGGCATATGACCCGCGATAAGCTCTGCCACAGCCTCATCTGGCCCGACCTCCTCTGCCCGGTCGAGCAGCTCCGAGCGGCGATCCGCACGACGCACCGCCACGTTATCGCGCCACACCTGGTGCGGGATATTCGCCCTTGCCGTCTCTGTCTGTCCCTCCTGCTGCTGATCCTGTGCCGCTTCCTCGTCATCGACTTCGCCGACACCCGCCAACGCTTTCAGCCCACGCGACCAGACGAGCTGACGGCGCCCGTGAAACACAGTCGCATACTCAGCCCACAAATAGCCGGCCTTTCGATCAGCCTCATCACAGGACCCCGCCAAAAGCTGAGCTGGCGTCCGGCCTGTCCGGCCCCGGCCCTTCTTGCGCTGTGACAAGGTCAGCTCTTCAGCTGCACCCCATTTCGCGATGTAGTTTCCCGCTGCGTCTGCGTCCTGAGCCTGAAATGCCGCCCCAGCTCCATCAAGGCCCGCACCGCGTAAAGAAGCCAGCCAAGCACCTCTCAGCGGCTCTAAGTCCGTTTCCTCGTCGAGGATCACAATCACATGGAAATGAGGATGCCAGCCGTGCGCACCGCCCCCTGTCACCTCTGTCGCCGTTACATTTCCGATCATGCGCGGCTTAATCTCGCGATAAGACCGATGCTGCGCCCATCGACGTTTCGCGTCCTTCATCCGGTCCAGCAACTCCGCAAGATCATCATCGCGACCATGACGCGCGGTAAGCGTCAGCATCATCACGCGGTGGCTCTGCGCCCTCGCCCACGCCAGGAGCTGGTTCATTTCATCGCGCCGGGTTTCCGAAATTCGCGCGCTACAGCACGGACAGGCCCAGACAGACCCGCACGTCTGCAATCCCTCATAATGCACCTGGTCGCCTTGTCCCTCGCCATACGACGATGCAACCATATCCACGCCAGCCGCCTTGGATACGACCGACCAACGACAGAGACCCACCCGCGCTTTACCACCGAGGAGGCCCGCCGCATGTCGTTGATGACGGAAACGCACACTGCGATTTTCAGAATTTCCCTTATTTTTATGGCTATCCGTCGAAAAGTGGCCAACGGATTTCGCAGTAGTACCAAGGGGGGCCTTTTCGGCCCCCTGATTCGACGTCCCGGACGCCCCTCGATCAGCATCGAAAGGTGCGCGAACTACCCGATTTTGTGTTGTGAATCTATTCTGACACAGCAT
>NZ_CP085165.1 GCF_022788695.1 Pseudosulfitobacter sp. DSM 107133 | reverse complement strand
GACCTACCCCTAGCTCATTCATGTTCAAATATCAGTTAAATCTGTAGCATATCTTTATTTGCCTGCTCTAATTTCGACCATACTGACCCGTCAAATATCGGTCAAGCTTGTTCAAATTTCGATCAGACCTAGGTCACAGCTATGAGCTGGGGGTAGGTCACAGCTGTGACCTACCCCCCCCCACTAAGTCTTTGTTTTTATTGGCTCGAAATTTTCCGCCTTCTAATGATCTACAGGAAGGCAAAAAATCCACGCTCGTTCGATCGGTAGCGCTCGTCAGTAAGCTGGCGAACGATCGGGCGGGGGTGGAGTTTTTGACTGACACAGGCGACGAAGGAGCCTGTTTATCTGTCAGTACATTTTTCGCACCGTTGCAGATGATGTTCGTCATTACCACAGGCGAAACATCAACCGGATGGGGTGGGTCAGGCAGGGAGGGGAAGGGTTATCCCCAATCCCGCCTTGCAACATCTGTGGCAACGGTCGGATTTGCTGAGAATGAGAAGGGGATCGGTGGCCCCTCAGTTCCCATCACTAGGCGCTTGTTTGATCCAGAATGCGCAGAAGCTGGACCCGTTGTCCTGGTCCACGACCTGCCCCCCGAACCACGACCTGCCGCAGTTGTAGCGCACCAGATCGTTGACGGAGAGGGCCGACTTGGCCGTTTCCATGCCATAGGCCAACAGAAGGCCCAGAACGACCCCTGTGGCGAGCATAGAGGCCAACCACACCCAGAACCCGCCAAAGTAGCGCCACGCCTGTCTGCGGGCCTCTCCGGCGGCCTGTGAGAGGCTTCTGGCGACTTCGAGGCTCTCGGCCCGGGTTTTCTCTATAGCCGCCTCAGCGGCGCTCGCAGCGGCTTTGCTGGTCTCTTCCTGGAGCACTGCCGCAACGCCCAGCAGGCGCATCTCGACGGCTTTCTGGACTTCGGGGCCAACCTTGCGCATCCGATCCACGCCCTCGGCCAGCATTTCGTGCAGGGCTTCGGCGTCGTCCTTGTCGAGACTGGTCCGCTTCAGGCGTTCCATGTCCTGCCGGATCAGGGTGATTTCATCGACGAGCTGCTGGAAGGGATCTTTGACGCTCATGGACGTTCCGCCTTCGCAGCGACGCCATCCAGTTCTTCCAGCAACCCGACCAGCTCTTTCTGATCGACTTCCCGGGTGACGGCCCGACGCAGGAGAGCGGCGAGGGCGCGGGCCTTTTCCGGGTCTTTCAGCGCGTTGGATATTGCCACTGATCCGACGATGATCTTGCGGCGAGTTTCGCTGGCCTTCTGACGTTCTTTCAGACGGGCCAGCTTGGCTTGCGTCGTTGCAATTTGCTGATCAATACTCCGTGCCATTCTGACCTCCGCTCTCCTGACAATTGTTGATTTCTCGCAAAGGTTTAGGCAAGGTGCAATACACGAAGTGCCCACTTATACAAACGCTGCGCGTTTGTGTGGGCGGGGGAGACTGGCATTTCCCCTCGACCCCTAAGCAAAGTGCGGCACAGAATGGCGATATATCATTTACGAGCTTCGATGATTTCTCGCAGTCAGGGCCGCAGCGCCACGGCGGCAATTGCCTATCGTGTGGCGGAGCGTATCGAAGACCGGCGTACCGGGCTGACCTTCGATTACGCGGCGCGTGGCGGTGTCGATCACACCGAAATCCTCGCCCCGGATCATGCGCCGGATTGGGTCCGCGACCGATCCGAGCTGTGGAACCGCGTCGAGGAATCCGAGACCCGCAAGAACAGCCAGGTCGCCCGCGAGGTGCGTGTGGCCCTGCCTGCCGAGCTGACCCATGCGCAGCGGGTCGAACTGGTCCGGGACTTCGCCCAGGAACAGTTCGTGGACCGTGGCATGATCGCGGATATCGCTCTGCACGCGCCGGGGCGCGACGGCGATGATCGCAACCACCACGCCCATATTCTGCTCACCACCCGCGAGATTGGCCCCGAAGGTTTCACCACCAAGAACCGCGACTGGAACAAGGTCGAGGTTCTGGAGGGCTGGCGGGAAGCATGGGCACGCGACAACAACATCGCCCTTGAGCGCGCCGGCATCGAGGATCGCGTGGATCACCGGACCTTGGAAGCACAGCGCGACGAGGCGCTTGAGCTGGCATCGGCGGCGCGGGAGCGCGGCGACGAGGGGGCGGAGCTGGTGCAGACTGTGCGCGCTATTGAGCTGGATCGCCCGCCGCTGCCCCAGCTTTCCCCCGGCGCGTGGCAGATGAAGGAGCGCGGCATCGAGGTCGGCCGCGTCGGGGCCTGGCACGAGGCCAAGGCCCGTGCGGCCGAGGTGATGGAGGTTGCCCGCGAGCTGGCCGGTCATGTCCGCGACTGGCTCGACCGTGCGGCGGATCGCGTGTTGGATCGTCTCGGACCGGAGCAGTCCGAGCTGGCCCTTGCCGGGGGGCGTGAGGGCCGGGAGCAGGAACCGGATTTTGCCACGCGTTTGCAGGCGGCTTGGGAAGCCCGGAAGGAGGGCCGAGAGCGGCATGAGGCCGAGACCCCAGAGCGGGAGGCCCCGGACGATTTTGCGGCGCGGTTGCGGGCCGCGGCTGCCGGGATCGACCGGGAGGCGCTCAGTGACCGGGTTTTCACGCTGCGCGAAGGCCGCGAGGCCGACGAACGGCAGGCCGAGCTGGACGCGGCGCAGGAACGGGAGCGCACCAAGGAGCTGGAGTTGGAGCGCGAAGTTCATGCCCGCCGGGACAGGGGGCATGATTATGGACTGTAGACCTTCGCTACGCCGTTCACGGACAACCGCAGTGCGGACGGTTTCTGCTGATGTGCGATTTGTGCTGCACTTGCCTTGTGAGGGATGGCGAAAGGGCTATGCGTGCGTTCATTTCGGACGTTGGGTGCCCCAGGTCACGAACAGGACCGTCAGGGCTACCGCTAAAACCATGAGCGGTGCGATGGCATGGGTAAATTCGCCATGCAACAGCACAGTTCCTGCTGCACCGGCCATCACCAGACAGGCGAGTGTCGCCCCCCAGAGCCGTGCAGAACGCATTGCAATCAATGCTGCTGCCGCGATCTCCAAGACCCCAGTGATATAATGAAACCAGCTGGGATAGCCCCACCGTAGATAGTCGGCCCGGATCGTCTCGGAGGCAAAGATGTTGCCCAGCCCGCCGACAATGAAGAATGCTGCAAGCAGCAAGGCGAGGACGGATTTCCAAGGAAGATTATTAAGCATGGGGAGCGTCTCCGGGTAGAACGCCATGAAGGAATGTTATGACCGTTTCACGGGAAAGGTGTGTGCGCTCTGCGCTGGAAAGCGAGGTGTCTTGCTGTCCCACCAACGCCTGTAATTGCGGCGCTGCGGTTAGCAAAGTGAGGAACTGGTTGGCGAGAGTGACAACAGAGAGGTCAGCGCGAAACAGGGAACGGCGCGTGCACAGCCAGTCCGCCAGAATTTCGGCGCAGGCCTCATGCCCCGTCTGCAGAATAGCTCGGGACAACTCGGGAAAGCGTTGGCCTTCGGCAATCATCAGTCGATGCAGTGCCAATGTTCGAGGTTGCAGGACGATTTCGAGAATTCTCTCGCCAAACAGAACAAGAGCGGGACCAAGCTCGGCCTCTGCGATCTGCATCTTCCGCAATGGCTGCGCCTGTTCGTCGCAAAGTCTCTTCACCGTTTCAATGAACAGGCCTTCTTTGCCGCCAAAGCGTCCGTAGACATTGCGGCGTGAGCCACCGACTTGAGTTATAAGGGCGTCAATCGACACACCTTCATATCCGCGCTCCAGAAAGAGTTCGGCTGCCGTATCCGTCAGCGCCTGTATGCGCTTTGCGCCATGGGCGGTTCTGTGCGTGTGGTTCTCCATGGCTGTCAAGCTCCCCTCGAATCATACGGTACAGTACCATACCATATTTAGTCGTTAGTGCCAGAGGCTGTGGATCGAGTTGCCGACCTTGTTGAACGTCCGCTTTCGGAAAGATGCCCAGAAGCTTTGCGGCTGCACCAGACTCGAACGTCCACGAAGAGATGGCACTGACCGTCTGCAACGGGCTCTGAGTCAGATTTTGCCGCGCGCTGCATGAACAGCTGCTTTACTGAATCCGCAAGGGCATCGAGCGTTCCGATATTTGAGGCCTTCACGCTCAATGCTCTTGCTTCCGTCGCACCCAGTTGTTGACGGAACTCACGCGGTAGATATTTCAAAGAAAGTCTGAAAAAACGAAAGGGGCGGACTAGCCACCCCTTCGCATCTATTTCCCACCGAAGGGAAGCAGTCACGGTTGCCCGCGCCGTATCTGGCTCTTTAGGTAGCATCCTGTGGCCACAGAGTCAAGATTTTCAGTATGGGAGATTCTTGAGGGCGCGCTCTTTGATGTGCTCGAAATCGGCTTCGGAAATGCGCGGGATCACTCGTCCAGGTGGACTTAGGCGGCTTACGGCCACTGTCATCAGGTGGTCACAGATCACCCACGCTTGTTTCGCCTGTAGCGGGGACTGCATAGGGTAAGCATGTGGATTGTCAGGCTGCGACTTGGTAGAGAAAGGCAGCACTGTGACTTTGCCGTGAAGGGTCGTTTTCAGCGACATGATGAGCACGGGCCGTGTTTTCCAGAACTCGGGCAACTGGGCGTCGTCGGGTAGCTTGCACCAATATACCTGACGAATGCGCGGAGCACTCTTGACTGTTGGCGCAACGCGCGGTGGCGCGGTTTCATCTGCCATTCTCTTTTTTCACCTTTTCCATGGCCAGCGCCTGCCGGGGCGTTGTGCCTCTTGCGGGGCAGGCAGCATCCGGCGCAAATCCTCGATGTGCTTCCCCCTTTCTTCTGCCAGTGCTTCGGCCACGGCAGCGCGTTGTTCGGCCTCTTTCAGCCGTGCTTTGAGCGTGTCAACTTCGCCAGTCAATTGGGTGTTCTTGTTGGTAAAGTTGTCTGGTTCATCTTGTCCAACTGTTTTCGCACTGTCCGTCCGTGGCTGGTAAACTCTGGCAAGTTCTGCAGGATCAATTTGCCACTGGCCTTTCCCATCCTGAACACCAGAAACTTTGCCTGTTTTCAGTGCTTTTGTGAGTGTTGGTCGGGATACTTGGTAAATCTTTACCGCCTCACGGATAGAAACATTGGCCACGGTGAATACCCCTATTCGCTATCTTCGGTAGGATGGCCAAAGGCGGGCAAGTTCGGTTCTAGACCGGGAAAGGACGGCTGAGAAACGGGTGGTAAACCTTGACCGGCTGGAAGCTGAAGCTCACCGACACGGGGCAGGCGGTGCAACTCTTCCTTGGTCGCATCGAGAGCACCAGCGGGTTGTTCATCCTCGCTGACCAGAACCTCGGCTTGCAGGCGCGAATACCGGAGCTTGTCACGGCCTTCTGTCCACGCCACGCGGCTATTCAGAACATAGGCGTTTACCGTGCCACTTGCGCCAATCTGGACAACTTCGACCCAGTTCCCGGATTCCAATATCTTGAGGGCGCGCTTCACTGTTGCAGGCGAGGAACCCATGAGTTTTGCGAGCACTTTGTGCGAGGCGACGATAGCGTTCTGTTCCCCGACATTCGCCACCAGGACATGCAGCAACGCCCCGGCAGCGGGCGACTTAACTGCCAGCCGACCCCACGCTTCATGCGCTGCGCGGTCGGTTTGGACGAAGTGTCCCCGCTGCTTCTTTGCCGGAAGCATTGCCCGTTCTACCCCTAGCTCATCCAT
>NZ_CP085164.1 GCF_022788695.1 Pseudosulfitobacter sp. DSM 107133 | reverse complement strand
CAGCGAATCTTTGACCTATCAGGAGCTTTCTCGTTTGACCTATCAGGAACCAAATTTCGAGGAAAGCCCGTTTGACCCTTTCGGAACCAAAGTTTGACCCTTTCGGAACCAAAGTTTGACCCTTTCGGAACCCGGAAGCGATTTTATTTCAAGCAGAGCAAGAGGTTGCTGAATCCGTAACTTACTCCGTAGGTAACACTATTAACACTAGGGCAGAACGCTGACCGGATGGGTGGGTAGCAGGAAGAGGAAGCTAGTCATGAAGGGTTCAGATTGACATTCTAGCTTGTTGTAGTTACGTTGCTACATAAAGTGCTTAGAAGGATGTGAGCGATGGGAATGACAACGATCAACAGCCGGACGTTCAATCAGGATGCCAGTGGTGCAAAGCGGGCTGCGCAAGACGGACCTGTGTTCATCACAGACCGGGGCAAACCCGCTCATGTCTTGCTCAGCATTGAAGCCTACAGGCGGCTTACAGGACGCCAGGAAAATATTCTTGATTTGCTTGCCGATCCAGAAGCGGCAGACGTAGCTTTTGAACCGGATCGCTTGGGTCGCCTCACACGTCCCGCTGATTTGTCCTGATGTTCATCCTCGATACGAATGTGGTGTCCGAGCTGCGCAAGGCAAAAGCAGGGAAGGCGGATGCCAATGTCGTTGCCTGGGCCGAGGATCAAGACCCGTCAGCCCTCTTTCTGTCCGCCATCACCCTCTTGGAACTTGAGATGGGCGTCAGGCAGATGGAAAGGCGTGACAGCACGCAGGGCGCCGTCTTGAGGGCTTGGATGGCTGATCGGGTGCTTCCAGTGTTCGAGGGGCGTATCTTGCCCGTGGACGGGCCTGTCGCGCTCTGCTGTGCCGCTTTGCATGTTCCAGACCCTCGCAGTGACCGGGACGCCCTGATCGCCGCGACAGGGATCACCCACGCCATGCCAATCGTTACGCGCAATGTTGCGGATTTTGAACCGACAGGCGTGCAGATCATCAACCCATGGGAGCCGATGCCATGACACCCAGCAACCCGACAGCGACCGTTCTCAGAACAGAACGAGCCATCATCGAAGGCATCCAGCGCGGGCTTGTGGATGTTAAAGCTGGCCGGACGGTGAGCCATGAGGATGCAATGGCATCCGTGCGAAAGATCATCGACGCTGCGGTGGAGCATGGCCGGACTGATTTTCACTGATCCGGCCTGTTGATCCAGATCGCGCAGTAGCTGGACCCGTTGTCCTGTTCGACCACCTGTCCGCCTGCGGTGCCGCAATAGATGCTTGGAAACTGCCCAAACTCACGGGCATCGCCCCGCCCCGTGATCCAGAACGCCGCCAGAGCGCCAAGGAGCGCCCCTGCGGCCCCTACAGAGGCCAACCACACCCAGAACCCGCCAAACCACCGCCACGCCTCTCTGCGGGCCTCTCCGGCGGCTTTGCGAAAGGCATCACGCTCCTTGGCCAGTTCCCCAGCCACCTCCGTCAGGACGCCCTGTGCGGCGCTGGCAGCCGCTGCGGTGGCATTGCGGACAACCTGGTCCCGGTCATTCCGCAGGGTGTTCTGGAGGCTTGCCGGGGCATTTTCTGCCGCGCGTTCCATCTTGCCAACCGCCTGGGTCAGGGTTTTGTTCAGGGCTTCAGCTTCCTGCTTGTCGAGGCTGGTGCGGGCAAGATGCTCGATGCTTCGGCGCAGGGCTGTCAGCTCCTGCGAGAGGATGTCGAACGCGTCTCCGGGGTTCCCGCTCATGTCTGATCCGCCTTCGCCGCCACCTGATCCAGTTCCGCCAGCAGCCCGACCAGCTCTTTCTGATCGACTTCGCGGGTGGCGTTCTTGCGCAGGGTTGCCGCCATCCATCGTGCAATCTTCGGGTCTTTCAGGGCTTCGGTTGTCACGATGGCCCCGACGATGATTTTCCGGCGGGTCTCGCTGGCTTTCTGACGAGTCTTGAGGCGAGCGAGTTTGGCCTGTGTTTCCGCTATCTGCTGATCTACTGTTCGCGCCATTTCGGTCTCCACGCTCATCGCCCTATGTTGATTTGTGCCGTGGGTTGAGGCAGGGTGCAAGACACGAAGTGCCCACTTATACAAACGCTGCGCGTTTGTGTGGGTAGGGGAGACTGGCGTTTCCCCTTAACCCCTAAGCAAAGTGCAGCTCCTGAATGGCGATATATCATTTACGCGCAACGATGATTTCTCGCAGCCAAGGCCGCAGCGCCACGGCGGCTGTCGCCTACCGCGTGGCCGAGCGCATCGAAGACCGCCGCACCGGGCTTACCTTCGATTACGCGGCGCGGGGCGGTGTCGATCACACCGAAATCCTAGCACCGGACCATGCGCCGGATTGGGTCCGTGACCGATCCGAGCTGTGGAACCGGGTCGAGGAATCCGAGACCCGCAAGAACAGCCAGGTCGCCCGCGAGGTGCGCGTGGCCCTGCCCGACGAGCTGACCCATGCGCAGCGGGTCGCCCTGGTCCGCGATTACGCACAAGCGCAGTTCGTGGACCGGGGTATGGTGGCTGATATCGCCCTGCACGCACCGGGGCGTGCGGGCGACGAGCGCAATCATCACGCCCACATTCTGCTGACCACCCGCGAGATCGACGCGGAGGGCTTCACCACCAAGAACCGCGACTGGAATGCTGTCGAGGTTCTGGAAGGCTGGCGCGAGGCGTGGGCGCGGGACAGCAACGCCGCCCTTGAGCGGGCCGGCATTGAGGACCGCGTGGACCACCGGACCCTCGTGGCGCAGCGCGACGAGGCGCTTGAGCTGGCATCGGCGGCGCGAGATCGCGGCGACGATGGCGCGGAGCTGGTGCAGACGGTGCGGGCCATCGAGCTGGACCGGCCGCCCCTGCCCCAGCTCTCGCTGGGGGCGTGGCAGCTCAAGGAGCGCGGCATCGAGGTCGGCCGCGTCGGGGCCTGGCACGAGGCCAAGGCCCGTGCGGCCGAGGTGATGGAGCTGGCGCGGGATCTGGCAGGCCAGGTCCGCGACTGGCTTGATCGCGCAGCGGAGCGGGTGCTGGACCGGCTAGGGTCCGGGCAGGCCGAGCTGGCGCTTGCCGGGGGCCGGGATGGCCGGGACCAGGAACCTGATCTTGCCGAACGATTGCGGGAGGCTTGGGAGGCACGGCAGGGCAGACCAGAGGTGCAGGAGGCTGACGCGCCAGACCGGGAACGGGAAACGCCGCAGGACTTGGCGGCGCGGCTGCGCGAGGCGGCGACCGGGATCGACCCCGACACCCTCGCAGACCGTGCCGCCGCATTGCGCGAGGGCCGCGAAGCCGAGGAACGACAAGTCGAGCTGGACGCTGCGCGGGAGCAGGAGTTGGAACGTCAGCGGGAGATCGAGCGCGAGGCGGACAGCATCGCCGAGCGAGATCGCGGGCTGGGCCACGGGCTATAGAAGGGCTCGTGGTCCAGCCCGTAGCGGTCGTTCGGGCAGCGCGCGGCGAAGGTTATCGAAGAGCCCAAACCTACTGATGCTGCGAGGGGAATGGATGTCCGCTGTGTTGGCACTATGGTTTCAGTCCGTTGAGAATAATCGACCGGAGCGTCTGAATGCCGATCTCGCCTGACGCCTTCTTCGACAGGCTGCGAAGACCATGCCCCTCCAACGAGTCCAAAACCATGTAGGCCACCTCGCGCTGATCGTCATATGGCGCAAAAACACCCAATCTGGCACCTATGTTCAGGCAACGGACTAACGCTTCGATCAGAAAGCTTCGGTTCTTTCCGAAGACGTCTGCGATCACAGGGTTGCGAAGGGCTTCGGTTAAGATTTCCACCCCCAGCAATGCGTTTTCCGAGCGCGATACGTATTCCGCGTAGTCACCAATGAACTGCTCTAACGCTGCTTGCGGATCATCAGGCTCTGACAGCAGATCAATAAATCCAGCCAGCTCCTTTCCCTCTATCTCGGCGATGAACGCCAGAACGGCCTCCTTGCCCTTGAAGTGGTTGTAGAGGTTTCCGAGGCTAACCTCGGCCTGCTTGGCGATGTCGCGGACACCCGTTTGGTGATAGCCGCGTTCCAGAAAGCACGTGACCGCTGCGTGCACAATTTCGATCTTTCGGGGATGAATAGACTTCTCTTTGTCGGTCACTGACTTGACGCTCCTGTGTTTGCCAATTAAGCAATGAACGGTCGTTCGTTCATAACATCGAATGAGACGTAAGGAAAGGGTTTGTCATGACATTTCAAAAGCGCTGGTATCTTGGATTTCTCGGTCTGATCGGGGTCTATGAGCTCCCAAAGCTGATCGAGGTGTTCTCGGTTGGTGGGTCATGGTGGGGTTTGACTGGTGCACTTTGGTTCTTGTGGTTTCTCTATTTCATCCCGGAAACCAAAGCTGACGCTTCGGACGACAAATCCTAATCGAGCCGCTGTCACGGAGCCCATAGAACCCGTATCACCAGATCAAGACACAAAGACAGCGAAGTAGATAGCACTGATGGAAAAGATCAAACAAACCAGCAAAGGTAACCGGCTTGAGGGCCTCGATCTCGCCCGTTACGTCGCCTTTGTCGGAATGGTGATTGTCAACTTCAAGATCGCCATGGGGGCTGAAGGGGGCGAAGGCGTACTGAACCTGTTGACGGTCGCTCTCGAGGGACGCGCTGCCGCGACTTTTGTAGTTCTGGCAGGGATTGGCCTTGGTTTAGCGAGCCTCAAGGGGCTTGATCAGACGATTTCTGTGACCATCAAGCGAGCGTTGTTCCTGCTGGTGATCGGTCTGCTGAACATGACCATTTTTGATGCGGATATCCTGCACTACTACGCGTTCTACTTTCTGTTTGGGGTGCTGTTGCTACCTCTTGGCTCTCGGGCGCTGTTTGGGGTGCTGGTCGGCCTCAACATAGCCTTTGCCATCATGATCCTGACGCTGAACTATGACGCAGGCTGGAATTGGGACGACTACACCTACTCAGGCTTCTGGACGCCAATTGGGTTCATCCGCAACCTGTTCTTCAATGGCTGGCACCCCGTCATCCCGTGGCTTGGGTTTTTGCTGTTCGGCATCATTCTCAGTAGAATTTCGCTCGCAGAACGCGCAACTCAGGGGAAGTTGGTCGCCGGAGGCGCGGTTGCATTTGTGATTGCGGAGGGCCTGAGCACTTTTCTGAAAGCTCAATTGACACCGATTGCACTTGAACTCGTGGAACTGGCTACAACAGAACCCGTCCCGCCAATGCCACTTTACACGCTAGCAGGCCTCGGTGCCGCGTGCGTAGTCGTTGGGGTCTGCTTGCTGATCTCGGACCGCCTCAAGGCAATGGGGGTTCTCCGCTTGGTGGTTCCCGCAGGACGGCAAACCCTGACGCTCTATATCGCTCACATTCTGGTTGGCTTGGGAACGCTTGAGGCACTTGGCATGCTTGGAGGGCAAACCATAGGGCAGGCCGTTGGCGCGTCCCTCTTGTTTTGTTTCGCCGCTACCGTCTACGCACTGATCTGGGCGCGTTGGTTCAAGCGCGGGCCGATTGAGGTCGCGATGCGGACTCTAGCAGGTTAAAACGGATCATCGTGAACCGTGTCGGACAACCCGACAGCTGCCATTGGCGCAACCGCAGCGAATTCACGGTTTGTCCGCACACTGTGAGTTCACGCGCAGCGCAGCGAAGGTCCGTTGATGTGAATCTCGGCAAGTCGTTTGGAGAATGCGCCAAGTGGGTGTAACATGCGTAACTGTAAGCCTCACAGGTAGATGAGGCGAATTGCAACCCTGTGAGAGCGAGCAGTTACACCCATGAGTTACACCCTAGGAGAAGCTGCGAAAGCGGCAGATTTCAGCAAGCCAACTCTTTCCAGAGCCATAAAAAAAGGGAAGCTTAGCGCGAAACGTCTTGATGATGGCTCCTACAGCATCGACGCGGCAGAGCTGGAACGGTGGAAGGATGCTAACGGGCACAGGAACGGTGCTGTGAAGCGAATTGCAACCCCTACCGAAACACCTGAAACACCCCGTGAAACCAGTGCGTTGCAGGCCGAAGTTGAGAAGCTTCGCGCCCAGGTCCAATCTGACCAGCGCGAACGCGGTTTTCTGGAACAACGCATCGAGGATCTGAAAGAGCGGGCCGAACGGGCGGAACGCAAGGAAGACCAGCTCCACGCGCTCCTGGTCGATCTGCGGCCGCAGACGGCAGCCGAGCCGCGCAAGGGCTTCTGGGGGCGGTTGTTTGGATAGCCGCTAGCGCAGGCTGTCCTGTTTTGCACAATAGGCGACAAAGGCCGCTCCTGCGTTCTTCGGCGGATTGCCTTTGGCCGTTTCCGCCTGCGCGAAAGAAAGCCAATCGGCCCGCAGCGCGTAGTAGTCTCGGCCCTTTTCCCGTGCCATGGCGCGGGCTTTCTCTTCGGCCCAGTCGGGCAGGGCAATGGCTGGGGTGATCTGCGCCTTGGACTGGCGGGGCCGGACGATCACGAGGTCCGCATCGTCCAGCTCGAAGCGGTAGAACGGCGTCACGTCCGCCTTGATGATCTCGCGCAGATTATGCCGGAATCGTTTGACGGGGGCGTTGCTGCCCGTCTTGTTCTGGAGCGTCGTCAGTCCGATCTGCCATTTCGGCTTGCTGCCGCAATGTTTCCGCGCAATCTCGTAGAGGCGGCGTTCCAGCGGGCGACGCAGCCGGAAGTAGTCGTTCGAGATCGTGACAACCTGGTCGGACTCGATAGCCCGCATGAGCCAGCGCGACAGCTTCACCTCGCAATAGTCCAAGCGGAACCGTTCGTCGTCTGTGCGCACAAAACCGCCCTCGTCGATGAGCGAGAAAATCCGCGTCTCGATCTTGCCACCGGACCTGATGTTGGTGACGAACTGCGCACCCTGGAGGCGGGCGAAAGCGTCTTCGAGGCGCTTGTAATGGTTGCCACCGATCGGGCGGTTGGTGGCAACCGACAGCTCGCGGGCTGAAAAGCGCACGGTATCCCCAATCGCCTCGCCCCGGTTCTTGCGGTGCATGAGCTGGCTGATCGTGAAGATCAGGATGTCCTTGTCGAAGATGGTGGGCAGGCCGAGGCCGGATGGTCGGATTTTCAGAATGTTGTCGCCGCTGCGATATTCGAGGTGCCGCATGTCCGGTTTCGTTGCCAGTGAGAACAGCGGATGCTCCATCGAGGCCATGTCGTCCTTCGGCACCGCATCCGCGATATCGAGGACGAAGAAATCAAGGTTTGGGTGGCGATCTGGCAGCAAACTCAT
>NZ_CP085163.1 GCF_022788695.1 Pseudosulfitobacter sp. DSM 107133 | reverse complement strand
ATTGAGGCGGTCTTTCTAGTGTTTTTGTTACCCCTGCAGGGGTGTAGCCCTGTAGCCCTATAGGGGTGTACCCCTATTCTTTGCGTGTGTGCTCCGCGACTGTTGGGAACCCTTTGGAAGTAAGCACATGGTCTACACCTTGAATGACCAAGTCATGCACTTTGCAGTCCTGCGCTAAAGCCAATTCCTTCATCCTTTTGAGTGCCTTGGGCGGTAGGTATAAGCTCGTTTTGATGGGCTTGTCAGATGTTGCGGCGGCCTTGATAGGCACCACCTTTTCAGCAGAGTCGCCCTGCCCCATCTCCATGTCGAGACTATCCAATAAGGGTTTTCTTCCCATGTTTCTCACCTTTCATTTTGCTGTTGATCCAACTCCAAAGGCTGCGCATCTCTTCTGCGGCCTTGCCTTCAGATTCGTACTCTGTGACGCCCAAGCTTTCAGCAAAAGCGTCACCGTAGGCCACGCGCTGCACTATCAGTGGCAGCGCCAAAACGCCCCACAGCTTTAAAGCTGTGGCAGCTTCATGTGCACGTGGATTGTTAGGCTGGGTCGGGCAGTTGTTGAGAATGAAAGCAAAATCCTTCTTCAGTCGTACAGCCGCTTCAAAAGTAGCTTTCACTGCTCGAATATCTATTGCCGTGGGTCGCGTCGGTATTAGGCACATGTCCGATGCTGCCATAGCGGCATGTGTCGCAGTACCATCGATTCCAGCGGTATCCAGAATGGTAAGCGTAAAACCTTGCGCTTCAAGCTGTGGTAGGAAGTCGGGAAGGCGGTGGGCTTTCCCTTCATCCACCACATCACAAGCGGGATGCTCCGCTTCTCTACGTTCAGCCCACATCGCTAAAGACCCTTGGGGATCAAGGTCGAGTATGGCGACGGTTTCACCTGCGTCCTGAGCCGCAACGGCAAGTGAAGCGGCAAGCGTGGTTTTACCTGCACCGCCTTTTTGCGTAACTAAGGCTATCGTTTTCATCTGCTCGTCTCTTTGTTTTTTACATCCTGCCCCAAACCCCTGTAGGGGTAAAGAGCTATAGGGGCAAACCCCTGTAGGGGTGTAGCCCTATAGCATCACAGGGGTATACCCCTATAGCTCTGTGGTGCTATCTAATGCGGGATATTGTACTGGCGCTGACATTGAACATGGCCGCAATCTCACGCACGCTTTTGCCCTTCGTTTTCATCCGTAGCACTTCGGCTTGTTGATACGCTGTAAGCGATGGCTTCCGCCCCATATGTTGACCTCGGCGTTTAGCGTGCGCGCGTCCTTCTTCTGCCTGCTTCAAGCGTCTCTCACGCTCATCTTGCGCAATGGCAGATAAGACGCCAAGCATAGCTTTGCCCATTGGGGTTGTCAGATCGAATAGGGGGCGGTCTAGCACCTGAAGCATCGCTTCACGGTCGCCAATGTCAGCCATGAGTTGAACCCCATCCGTGAATGACCGTGTGGCTCTGTCCCATTCGGCCACGACAAACACATCATCGGGATTCAGGGCGGTAATGGCCTTCTTCAGCTCTGGTCGTGCGGTCATGTTCTTGCCGCTGACCTTCTCACTGTAAATCAGCTCGCACCCTTCGGCCTCAAGGGCGGCAACTTGTCGGTCGATGTTTTGCTCTTGAGTACTGACGCGGGCATATCCAATTTTCATGCCCTTATTTTGCAACAGACTTATGCGACAGCCAAGTGCTTGAAATTAAATAGGGCAGGGGGGTGTTGCAAAAGGTGTGACTTGTGCATGCTTGACCGTTGATCCGCACCGGAATTGCGCGCCGATCTATACTGCTGATTTCATTGGCACCAACTATCAGATCGATGATCCATGATATACGCTCCAAACTGAAATCAATCTCAGTTCATAGCACCAAGTATCATTAAAAAAGGCGCGCTCGATACATCGAGGCGCGCCTAAAGTCTTGGAACGAGGGAGGATATCTCGGCGATCAACGACCGATGCGGTTGTTGAACCGCGCCATACTGTTTGCATCACCTTCGATTTCAAACCCCTTATGGGTTTTCCGGAGACGAACACCAGAAGACGAAGCGGCCTGCCTCATCTTGCGTTCAATCTCGCTGTTCATGTCTCGTGTCATGGCGTTCGCAAGGGAACGGCCATTTGAAAACGTTCTGCCTTTGTATTTCATCTTGAGCATTGTTCAGCCTTTCGGGGGGTAAGGGTCGTTGCCGTAGCTCCAAGCTTCACGGAACTGGCCGTTCTGGCCTTGGATGCGTAGCTCAGAGCCTTGATTGCGGGCGATATCGCGCCCGTGGGTGATAGCTTCACGTTGAGTGTCGAAGCTACGTGTCAGACGTTCGTTACCTTCGCCACGAACGCCCCATTTTTCGCCGTTTCGAACGACATATTGGTTCTTTGACATTGCTGTCTCCATTGGTTCGGCATCACCATGATGACCGATATCGTATCATACCATCTGACGGCAAGCTTGTCAAATTCACTGTTATGAAATAGTATCATTGCATCTTACGGCGCATTCGACTAATGACTGCGCCGCTTTGATTCAGGGAGGAAATTATGTCGCTAGCTGTTCGTCTGAACGAATTGAGGGTGAAGAAAAAAAAGTCTTTACAAGAAGTCGCTGACGCCTTGGGCGTGTCCAAAACTCATGTTTGGGAGCTGGAAAAAAATCGCACTGACAACCCATCCCTAGAGTTGCTGACAAAGATGTCCAACTATTTTAAAGTGTCCATCCGACACCTAATCGGTGAAGACTTTGAAAATTCGCAAGAAGACGAATTGGCACGAATGTTTCGGCAAGTTGGGGACTTGGAAGATAATGAGCGGGCGATTGTCGATGACATGATCCAATCATTGCGGGCACGTAGAAGAGAAGCTGATGATAAAAATAGATCGGATGGAAATTGATGATGCCGGAAGTGATCCAAAGAAACTTGCCCAATCGATTATAGGTCAACTACCACCGCAAACCCTAAAAATTCCAGTCAGGGAAATTGCGAAAGCCATCGATATCTACGAAATCCGAGAAGAGCGGCTGAGCGGGTTGGAGGGTGCATTGATTGTACCTCCAGACAAATCCGAGGGCGCAATACTAATCAACGATAACCGCCACGAAACTCGCAAACGGTACACTATTGCCCATGAGATAGGGCATTATGTGCACCCATTCCACCGAGGTAACAGTGAAGAAGGATTTTACTGTAAGGCGAAAGATTTGGCGATTGAGCAAGCTAAGCCGAATGACAAACACGCACGTATGGAACAACAGGCGAACGAGTTTGCTGCCGAACTTCTAATGCCAGCTAGGGCCATAGCCGATTTTATGCGCCAAAAGGGCGGTGCAGATATCTCGCATATTTTGGAACTCGCAAGACGGCATGAAGTCAGTCGAGAATCAGCCGCAAGACGATACATCCCACGCATTGATGAGGCAGCAGCTATCGTTTTCTCCAAGGATGGCGTCATGCGCTACGCTCGTTCAAACGAGCATTTCCCAAGCCTGTCATGTTCGAGAGGCCTACCCGTCCCAAAAGATAGCGTATCGGTTCTTTCGTAACCGCGCCATTGGCACCGCCTGCCTGAGGCTGGGGCGATGATCTAAGAGACGTCGTTAAAGACGTCATTAGCGACGTCTCTTATGCGGGGTCTGGAATGCGTGGCGAAATTCTTGGGGCGGAGCGGCGACGCTTTTGGCATGACGACGACAAGCTTGAGATTGTCGGGTCGGTTGGGATTGCCGGGGCGAGCGTGACGCAGGTTGCGCAGCGCCATGAGATTAAGCGACAACAGATTTACGCGTGGCGACATGAACTGAAGAAAAAAGGCTTGTGGTCGCCCGATGCCGGGGCGCTTTTCTTGCCGTTGGACATGCCCGTGACTGCAGGGGTGCCGGTGGCGCAGGCACCGGTCGCTGAACTGCCGCCTCCAGTTGCTGTTGAATTGCGCCTGCGTGGCGGGCGCAGTTTGCATTTTGAAAGCACGGTCGATCCGGCTGCGCTGTCGGGCCTGATCCGCGCGGTGGAAGGGGCATGATCGGCCCGGGCACCGGTGTGCGTGTGTATCTGGCCTGCGGTGTCACGGATATGCGCAAGGGGATCGCAGGGCTGGCGGCGCTGACCCAGGACGTGTTGCGACAAAAGCCTACCAGTGGGGCGGTGTTTGCGTTTCGAGGCCGTCGGGGTGACCGGATCAAGCTTCTGTTCTGGGATGGGCAAGGGTTTTGCCTCTATTACAAGGTGCTCGAACGAGGCCGTTTCCCTTGGCCAAATGCCCAGGATGGGGCGATGCGGCTGACCTCGGCGCAGCTTGCGATGTTGTGGGAAGGGATCGACTGGCGGCGTCCCGATTGGGGTGCTCCGCCGGCGCGCGTGGGGTGATTGTGCGCTAGGATTCACGTTATTTATATGGCGTTTTAACCTGACTTTTGGTAGTCAGGCGCATGTCGAAACACGCCGAAAACCTCCCCGATGACCCCGCTGTGTTGAAGGCGATGATCGCGGCTTTGCAAGCGGAGAATGCCAAGATATCGGCTACGTTGCGGGTTCATGACCAGCTGGTTCAGGCGCTTCGCCTGCGGATCGCCAAGTTGCAGAAACTGGCCTTTGGCAAATCCTCGGAAAAGATCGAGCGCGAGATCGAACAGTTGGAACTGGCGCTGGAAGATTTATTGGTCGCGGTGGCTGAAGGCGATGAAGCCCCCATCGACGAAGGGCAGGATGAACCGTCACCAGACACTGCTGATGCGCCCGCTTTGCGCCGCCGACCACGGGTTTCGGATACGACCCCGCGCGAGCGTCGTGAACTGGACCCCGGCACCTGCTGCCCTGACTGCGGCGGCGACCTGCGCGTGGTAGGCGAGGATGTCAGCGAATTGCTGGACATGATCGCCGCCCAGATGAAGGTGATCCAGATCGCCCGGATCAAGAAATCCTGTCGCCGTTGTGAGCGGATGGTGCAGGAACCGGCCCCCAGCCGTCCGATCCCGGGCAGCATGGCAGGGCCGAACCTGCTCGCACATGTGCTGGTCTCGAAGTTTGACGACCACCTTCCGTTATATCGCCAACACGAGATCTTCGCGCGAATGGGGGCAGACATTCCCGAAAGCACGCTGGTAGGCTGGTGTGGCCGCGCCATGAAAACCCTGTCGCCGCTGATCGAGCGGATCGAGGCTGACATCATGGCCAGCGACCTGCTGCATGCGGACGACACACCCATCCGGGTGCTGGATCGCTCTTTGCGCGACAAGGGGCTTGGCAAAGGGGTTAAACAAGGCCGGATCTGGGCCTATGTGCGCGATCAACGCCCTTGGGCGGGGGCATCGCCACCGGGTGCTGTCTATCGCTTTGCGCCAGACTGGAAGGAAGAGCATGTTCTCGGCCATCTGGCCAACGCCCGCGGCATCCTTCAGGCTGACGGCTACAAGGGTTATGCCAAGCTCTATGAGCCTGACCCCGATGGCACGCGGCGTTTACGCGAGGCGGCCTGTTGGGCTCACCTGCGCCGAGACTTCCACGATTTTTGGGCCTCGACCAAGTCCGAGATCGCCCGCGAGGCACTCGACCGGATCGGCAAGTTCTACGATATTGAACGAGACATCAACGGTCAGCCCGCTGACGTCCGTTATGCGACGCGTCAAAAGCTCAGCCGCCCACAAGTCGAGGCCTTCTTTGTCTGGTCCGAACAACAGCTTCTGCGCATCCCGGGTAAAAGCGACCTGGCCAAAGCCTTCCGCTACGGCCTCAGTCGACAGGAGGCCTTCAGCCTATTTCTGACCGATGGACGTGTGGCCATCGACAACAACCCTGCTGAACGTGCCCTGCGACCGATTGGAATTGGACGTAAGAATTGGTTATTTGCAGGGGCAGATACCGGTGCGGAAACCTTGGCCCGCGCTATGACCATCATCGAAACGGCCAAGCTCAACGGCCTTGACCCGCTGGCCTATCTGGCTGACATCTTCGACCGTATCCACGATCACAAGATCAACCGGCTGGATGAACTGCTGCCGTGGAATTGGGTGCCGCTGGCAACTGCACAATCAAAGGCCGCCTGATGGCTGCGGTGACCCATGTTTGCACTATCGATTACGTCGCCAGAATGTTGGGTGAGGATGCCGAACTTCTTGAAGCGATCATCTACAACGACGACAACCTGACCTATGGAAACATCGTCAGCATCTACGTCGGACCCGACGAAACAATCACCGCACTGACCGATGACGGGATCGAAGAGTTGAAGGAAATGATCCGCGCCGCTCGCATCACCAACAAAACATGGCATGAGTTCCTTGATAACTTCGTGGATGACACCGATCTGGTGACACGCATCAAAGCTAAATCACTGCGGTAGCAATGGGGCGGTTACGTTCTTTCTAATGCCGGAATTGGCGAAATCTCAGATTGTATTGAAGTCGATCCTTGCACTTGGTTGAGAAATGCTGCCGGGGTCTGCTTGTTCGAGCAAACACTTGCCCAGCAGAATGGGTTTCGTATGACACTGCTGACAGCAGAGATCGAAGAAACCGAAGAGGAATGGGACACTCCTGTACTCTACCGCCATCGATGATTGACAGGAGTAATTGGGTCTAGACAGCGATGCTTGTTGCCATTATGTTCTCATTAACCTGTCGGGTGGTTTACAGACATTGGCGACAGGATTTATCGGGATACCAATGGGCGCGACCATATCCCAACCGCAGTCCGAAAGATCAAAGCGGGGTCGCCGGAGGCTAGGGAAAGCTTTCGCAAGTTGTGATCGACCGTTTGGCTTTTCTCCTTTGAGACCAACGGGCCTCTGACTGACCGACGGCGACCGACGCTATGGATCAGAGAGGCACAGGGGCCGACCTTAGCAACCTGCTAGGGCTGGTCGTCCTATGCCTCTTTCCCTCCCTCAGGCTCTCTCTGCTATGGGTCATCCCACCAGAATTAAGGCGTATAAGCCCTTGTATGTAGCGCTTGTAACAACAGCATAGGCCGTTGTTTCAAGCATCGCTCTTCGTTGCCTATTTAGTCATAGCCGCCGCATAGTCCTGACCACCGTAGAACACCGCCACAATCTCCACCTCGTTTTCCTCATACCTGTACAAAATGACGGCGGATTTCTCGAACGGCACAAGGCGGATATTTTCACCAAAGTCGGGGCGGGGCGCTCCACCTGCGGGTGCAAGGCCAATCTTATGACAGCGTGCGCGTATGCGCTGGACAAACCCAAGCGCAATGAGTGGCTCTCCGCTCCGTTCAAAGATGAAATCTGCAATGCCCTCTAGGTCTTCTTCTGCCTGCGCTGACAGATACACAGGGACTTGCTTCATTCGGCGACAGCAGTGCCTTGCGCAAGCGCCGTGTATTTGGCTTCGAGACGATCAAATCCTTCATCCATTGGCACCCGTGGCCGTGGGTCGTTCAGAGATGCTTGGACATGCGCCCGCATCGAGGCGAGGCGGTGTTCATGGTCTTCAAGCATTCTCAGGCCAGCCCGCACAACCTCACTTGAGTTGTTGAAGCGGCCTTCTTCTACCTGCTGCGCGATGAACGCATCAAAGCGGTCACCAACAACAAAGCTCTTTTTCGTATTCGCCATGGTAGGCATCTTTCCTTGTTTCATTGAACATTATGACACAAGGTGCGAATAGTTCCTACCTTTTTTCTGACATATCCAAATGGAAGCACCCTCGGGATCGGTCACACCTCAATCAATGCAGGTTCCAAGTATTTGGAACCCTGCCACACGGCGAGTGCAGGGGTAGCAAAGCCAAGGGCGGCAGACTGATTATTTTGCCTCGCGAGGAATGCCCGCAGGGCAGGGGAAAATAATCTGACTGACGGGCGCTTGCGCCTTCACCCATTGGCTGCGCGAGGGGCAGCGCCCCTTAGCACTTCACGCAGCACTTTGAGTGCTGTGAGCGCGTAGCGCTTGGGGGAGGGGCATCGCCCCGTGGGGGTCTCCCCCATGGCCATCGGCCATTCTGCGGCAGAGCCGTCACGGGCGAATTTCATATTCGGACGTGACGGCGACGGTTACCCCATGTCAGCCGCCAATCTTGGACACGGCTTCATAAGTGACTGGCGCGTGACGACCGACGGCGATGATGGGCATCGTGCAGTTGGCGTCCCGCGCGCAACATTATGCCCCGTTAAAGCGCATCATCCCATTTACACATGAAAGGACTGTCCTATGAACCATGACGACTATGGCGGACGACCGCCACAACCACCCCCGACCCGAAACAGGCCAACAGGCACAGCGGGCGGCGCCCGCGAGAGGCACACAGAAAGGAATTGCATTGCCTGCCAATGACGGCTGAAACCGACACGGCCGCATGGCCGCAACACAAACTGTAGGAGAACCAAGTAAGCGAACGAACAGAGTAATTTACCAAGTACTTCGGCTGCTTCCGCGCTTCGGTGCGGGCTGACCATGCTACGGCATCTCAGCAGGCCATTTTCACTCACCATGAAAACGGCAACCAAGATAAACCAAGGAAAGACTTATGCCATGGACGCTTTGGCATTTGATTTAAAGAGGCTGACCAAGAGCGACCGCACTGGGTCACGCCAAACACAAGCAGACCGCGCCCGCATGGCGCAAGCTATGGCGCAGGATTTGAAGAATAGCGGTTTCCGCCTGCCTTCAGCCAAGAGCCTGAAGCCCAAGCACATAGAGCGCCTTGTGCGCGATTGGCAAAAGCAGGGCATCAGCACAGGCGTTTTGAAAAACCGCATGTCAACGCTGCGATGGTGGGCAAAATCCATCAACAAAGCCTCGGTCGTGCACCGCACCAATGATGCCTACGGCATCGAGCGCCGTAGCACGTCGGACGTAAACAAAGGACAACGCCTCAATCTCGATAAGGTCGCAAAGCTCCCATGTGCCCGAATGCAGCTTGCTGTTCGGATGGCTGCTGCCTTCGGGCTTCGCATCGAGGAGGCGTTAAAATTCCAGCCTCGGCTTGCCGACAAGGGCGATAAAATCGCCCTCAAACCGAGCTGGACAAAGGGTGGTCGCTATCGGGAAATTCCTGTTCTGACCGACCGCCACCGCGCCCTTCTGAACGAAGTCCGCGACACTGTAGGCGATGCTAGTCTCATTCCAGATGAAAAGACCTACATCGAGCACCGCAAGGCGTTTGAATATCAGACGCTCAAGGCCGGCATGACCAACTTGCACGGCCTGCGCCATAACTACGCTCAATGGCGCTACAAAGCGCTTACAGGGCTGCGCTGCCCCAAAGACGGGGGAGAGGCCACAAAGCGCCTCAGTGCCGCCGACAAGCAGGCTGACCGTGATGCACGGCTCACCATTGCGGAAGAACTTGGCCACAGCCGCCTAGATGTAACGAAAGCATATCTTGGATGAACAAAATCCCCGACGTGGTGGCCGTGCTCGAACTCACGAACGCATACCGCGAAAAATACGCCAAAACCGTTTTTGCCTATGAGGATATCAAGGAAGCTATCGTGAACGCTGCCACGCAGGGCAGGGGGTACATTCGCGTCAGCCAGACCCTCGCGGCCAACCTGAAGGAAACAAAGGCCGCAAAGCAGCTTGTCAATCAGCTTAAGCTCTCAAACTTCAATGTGGAGTGGGTAGACACGTCTTTGCGTGAAAAATCCAACGGTCAAGAAACGGGCGCATTCGTCCAGTTTCAAGAGCTGCGCATATCGTGGGCGAAGGTCAAAATTCACAGCGGGCCACAGGTCGAGACAGCGTAAGAGCGCTTTATCATAGCGCTGCGTACGCAATCGCAACAACGGCGCACACAATTAGGAATACTAAACTGAGCAGTCGGTTGATGGTTCTTCGACCTGTTGCCTCAGCTTCGACGACTCCCAGCAACCTCAAGACAAACTTTTCTGGTTCTTCCGCCACTTTTGATCTCCTCAATGACCTTCGCATTGTATTTAGCGAAACACGTTCAGTTATTGCGGCAAATGTTATTCTGTCCTCTGGCGTTTCCACAATGCACGCAGACAAGTCTCTGATATCATTCACTTTTTCAAAATACCTGACAACAATTTCTACGTCTGCCCGCAACGGTCTGCGGTTACATCGTAGGTAATGGTCTGGCTAAAATTCTGGGGGCTGTCTGCCCCCAGACCCCCGAGGATATTTCAAGAACAATGAAGGGGGTCAGGGAAGGTTAGCGGTCGTCCCCAAAAGCTTCTGACAACATCGTCAGATTCATCAGGAGCTTTTCCCATGCAAAATTTCAAACACACCTTCGAGGACTTACGTGATCTCGTGGCAGCTACAGCTCGCTTTGCTATATTCGTACCGCTCTACAAAGCTGTAGTGGCTTGCGAGCGGCGCAACATACGTTTGCCCTTCCGCGTAATCCACTCGGCTGTACACGGTGATCGCCGTGCACGGTATCGCTTCGAAGAAATCACGCAGCATTTCTTCGGCCCTAAATATGGGTGGAAGAATGTTGAAAAATACTAACGAACAGGGGGCCGTGTGGCCCCCGACTTCATTCTGGCTCCCAACCTCGATCCCGTTCTTTATCTTTGTCACGGGGCTTGGGCCGTAGGTCTTTTCCCTTCGAGGGCTTTAGCAGGAATGACATGGTCTCGCGGGCCTTGTTCTTACCCTCTTTTGGCTGGACTTCTTCCCGTGCAACCTCTGCGGCGCGTGGTGATTTTTCGGCCTTCTTGTCCAGTTCTGCCAACCGCTCTGCATCTTTGTCTTTCTGCCGCTGTTCGCTGTCCTCACGGTGAAGCTCTTTTAGCACCGACTGCGCCTCTTTACCGTGTAGATAGTCTTTCCCTTTAGCAGTTGCAGCCAATCTTTTCTCAACATCGACCTGATGCTTCTCAGCAGCCTTTTGGGTTTCTTCGTCAATCTGTTTGCCTGCTTCGTTTTCTCGCGCATTGGCTAAGCGGGCTTTCTGAACTTCTCGATGCTGCCACTTGAGAAGGTCTAGCTTCTCTTGCTCAGTTTCGGCACGACGCAACAAAGCATCCAATCGTTCTTGATCGGTCATAGAGTCTCCCTCAACAGGTTGGGTTGAACCTAAAAGGTTCCGTCTAGAATTGTCTGGCGAATAGCTTTGATTTTCTCGATGCGCTGAAGCTCCAAATCCCGCAGACGGCGTGAACCCTCTATCAGATTGTGGTTCGTTGTCCCTGCTAGAGGGGCTTCGAAGCCCTCCTGATTGACGCGCTCGGATTTCTTTTCCAGCACTTTCAGGTGTGCTTGCATATGCTCTTCCCAAACCTTCACTTCGGCTTCCGCCTCTTCCAGTTCGGCCTGAATTTTCGCTAATAGTTCCTTTTGTGTTTTTGGGTCCATTGACAGAATGGTCAATCATATTGACCTTTTCGGCAAGAAAATTTTGCTCTTTTTTCAGCCGCCCTCCTGAGCGCTGCTTAACAGCCTCGTTGAACTCTTGGCGCGTAGTCCCTCCATCGATGGCGCAAAAATCCACTGAGCGTCGATCTGAGCGCGCTGTAGGCGCATTGGCCAGCTCGACCACCTTGCTAGACGGCCTTGCACCCCTAGCGGCCATCTGACGAACTTTGACGCCCTCATGAACTGTCGCTGATCTATCAATGCCCTGAGCTTCCAATGTGCGGCGGTCAATCCGCTCTACATGACCAGACCGCTCAAGATGATCATTTGCCGCCTTCTCCCAAATGTCGCGCATTCGGTCGGTCGTCATGGCATCTATACCGCGCTCTTTCAAAAGAGCACGTTCCGCTTTGCCTGCTGACATATGCAGACAGCGTCTGCCGCTCTCATCGCGGTCACGCATGACCAAATGACAATGCGGGTTTTTGCGGTCTTTGCCCTTATCGTGAATAGCTGCCATCCACGGGGCCTGTCCCTTTGTCACTCGTGATGCAAAATCTGATACGAGAGCTTCGCGCTGGTCGGCGTCCAGCTCTCGCGGCAAAGCAATCATGACCTTGTCGCACACGCGCGCATTCTTGCGATCGGCGCGCTCTTCGGAGCGAAACCAGCCTTGAGCGTTTTTAGGATCGAGTGGGATGCGCTCACCCAACACGGTACGGCAAGCATCACTGCGCGTGATGTAGCGCACGTGAGCCGCAGCCGTGTAAGGCCTATCCTGCGTCGCCTTGCCAATCGCCTTATGATTAAGGCTGTAAATTGCCATCGCTTCCTCGCGTCAGCACGGGTTTGGCATCAAACCCATAAGTGCGCACTAAAGATACGACAACCAAACCAGCAAGCTCGCAAAAATGCAACTATCAGCACCATCTACAGCCTGATATTCAAAGCCTCGGTTGTCGTATCCTTGACCTTGAAAAGGTCACAGGGGTCTGGGGATGTTCCCCAGCCGATCTACTCTGACTGCATTTCGTGGAAAAACGCCTTCTTCAGACGCAACGGCTTTTCACCCGTAGCGAAGACCAGAATATCATCCTTCCACTCTGGCCCCGTCAGAGCCTGCGGTGTCACCACGGGCACAGTTTTTCCCGATAAGACATCCTCACGGGTTCCAAGCGCTTTAGACAAGCGATCCGCGGTCTCTTGGCGTGGGTTCATGTACATCTCGACGCCGCAGGACTCGACCATCGTGGCCGCTGTCTCTTTGCCATAGACTTCCTGAAGCTGCCCCAAATTTTGCGCGAACATCCAAAGTTGGATTTTGTAGCTGCGACCGACTGTGAGCGCCTTCTTGATCGGCTCCATCATCCCAAGCTGGGGCATCTCATCGAGCATGAACAGGATGGGCGGTGCATCTGCATTTGGTTCCTCACGCATCAGTTCATTGACGTGCTGCGCAATGATGACACGCAGCAAGGGCGCATAAGTGTCAATCGCGTTTGGTGGCACCTGAAGATAGAGGGTTGGCGCTGGTGACTTGCGAAAATCCATCGGCGTCCAGTCACTCGCCGCCGTAACTTTCTCAACCTTGCTGCCCTCCCAGACTGCAAGGTGTTGATTGGCCGCTGAAGTAATACCAGCCCACTGCTTCTCACTGGCGGCTCTTATATCGGCATATTTCTTGGCTGTACGGCGCATAGTCGATGGATAATCAGCGTCTTCCTGTAAAATGTCTTCAAAGGTCTCATCAAGGTTAATCCCCGCCATTAAATCGAGCACTTGTGTCATGCTACGCTGCTCTAGTGCCAGCCCCCCAACACAAGCCAAAAAGAGCGTCAAAAGCTCTCGCCCTTGGTCTTCCCAAGTCGCATCTGTTTTACTCTTTGTCACGATCAACAGAGCAGCCAGAAACTTAGCATCTTCCCACAGTTCGTCAGGGTCTTTGGACCTGTCGCGGTTTGATGCCGCTCCTTTGATAGCATTTACTGCAACAAAGGAGATTGACGATGGGACTGAAACGGACGGACGAATTCCGCCAGGATGCGGTGCGGATCGCACTGACCAGCGGGCTTACGCGTAAGCAGGTGGCAGATGATTTGGGCGTTGGCATGTCGACGCTGAACAAATGGATCACGGCGCATCGAGGCATAGATGTGCTGTCGAAAGAGGATTTAGAACTCGCGAAAGAGAATGACCGGCTTCGGCGCGAGAACCGTATCCTCAAGGAGGAGCGGGAGATTTTAAAAAAGGCCACGGTGTTCTTCGCGAGCCAAAAGCCGTGAGGTTCAAGTTCATCGAAGAGCACCAATCTACGTTTTCCATCCAGCGTATGTGCCAAGTGATGCAGGTCAGCTCGCGTGGATTGAGGGCCTTTCGCGGCCGTCCCGCCAGTCGCAGGCAACGGACTGACTTGGTCACACTTGCACATATCAAGGAACAGTCCCGCCTTAGCCTTGGTAGCTACGACAGGCCACGGATGACCGAAGAGCTGAAAGAGATTGGTCTGAATGTCGGTCATCGCTGCGTTGGCCGCTTGATGCGTCAGAACGGCATATCTGTTATTCGGACACGTAAACACAAGGTCACGACAGATAGCGATCATAAGTTCAACATTGCACCCAATCTGCTGGATAGGGACTTCACCGCTGATCAGCCAAACCAAAAATGGGCTGGCGATATCAGCTATGTGTGGACCCGGGAGGGCTGGCTGTATCTGGCTGTCATTCTTGATCTGCATTCGCGCCGTGTGATCGGCTGGGCGGTGAGCAATCGCATGAAACGCGACCTTGCTATCAGGGCTTTGAAGATGGCCATCGCGTTCCGCCAGCCGCCCAAAGGCTGCATTCATCACACGGATCGCGGGTCGCAATATTGTTCACACGACTACCAGAAGATCCTGCGTCAACACGGGTTCAAGGTATCGATGAGCGGCAAGGGCAATTGCTACGACAACGCCGCCGTTGAGACGTTCTTCAAAACCATCAAAGCTGAACTGATCTGGCGGCATCCTTGGGAGACGCGGCGGAAAGCAAAGATGGCGATCTTCGAATACATAAACGGGTTCTACAATCCGCGACGACGTCACTCAGCACTTGGCTGGAAAAGCCCTGTCGCATTCGAGAAGAAAGTGGCCTAAACGAGCACTTGGGGCGGCACAAAAGCGCGACAGGTCCACTTCTGACATGAGCTGAAGAGGGTTGTATTTCTGCGAGGCGTCAGGATTGGAGGGTGCGAAAGCAAACACGGGACCGACATGCTCTCGCCGCCAAGAAGCAGATTTGTCGTAGCACTCTCCCTTCACGTCGAGCACGATAGCAGCGCCCTCAAAGCTGTTGAGATTTGGCAATACGTGACATTGAGTTTTACCGCTGCCTGGGCCTGCGATTGTGATCAGAGACTTTTCCCCGTTATAATTCACATCTCGTTGGTCACCTCGCCCGAGCAGATGGCCCGTTGAAGCGTGAAAATCTTCCCTGCTGCTAAACTGAGTGTTAAGCGCTTCTTCCGCCCACGCCTCGTTCAACAGATCGAAAATATCAGGAATGAAATCAGCAAACACGGAAATGGCATCTACCGTTTTAGAGTAGAAGGTTTGGCCCAAATCTTGCTGAACTTTCAGTGCGACGTTCTTGACCACACTGTGATCCATATACCGTTCGCGGGCTTCTTGTTGCCCTTCAGGCTCCCTTGGGTACTCAATGGTAAAGTCTGCGTTCGCGCAAAGCAGGTGGTACTTTAAGTTCTCAGATTGACGCCCGCAAAGCATAAAACTGAGGTCGAAAGCATCTAGTGCGGAGCATAGAGCGACAATTGTGGGATCAGTTGTTATAAGGTTTGCAGTAATTTGGCGGTCAACTTTGGCTCGAATCAAGCGTTCTTGCTTGTATGTACTAACGATAACGGTAAGAGCGCTTTTGAAGCGATCTCTAGCTACTGTTTTCGCGTCGCGCCCATAAGTATCAGATAACCAAAGCTCGATAAGTGCCCAAACACTTTCAGATGATCGATCGTAAGGAAAAAGGTACTTCCTAAAATCCTCAAATTTTTCAATGAATTCCCTGTTCATCCCCGCTGGGGCGTAGAGGGCTGAATCGAGCAGTTCAGATTTGCTAGCATTGATACATATGCTATGAATGACCTTCAGAAGTTCATCATATGAAGCATCAGACATATCCATCGTCTGACTTGCTTTCGCTGTTTGTAATGCGTCCCAAAGAGAGGCGGCTTCAGCTTTTTCAGCAGAAATTTTTTCGGCGACCTTTGCTTCTTCTTCGATTTTGGTCTTATTGTCTAATTCAATCTGAACTGCCTTTTTGCGCTCTTCTGCCGCCTTTTTTGCTCTGGCTATATCGGTTCGTTTTTGGCTCGCTCGCTCTTTTTCATGTGCCTTATTAGCAAGGAAAAACCCATACCCAATACAGCAGAGACCTACTATGGCTAGAAACCCTGATCCCGATGTAATGCCTATCAGAGCCGCGATGCCGCCCCCAATGAGCCAGAGTAGATTGTTTAAAATATGATCTTTAAAATCCATAACTAATAACCTCTAGCAAAAAGGCAGGGGTCGCCCCCTGCCCTTCATCGTTCACGGCCATCGGCGTCCCCGCCTGTACCGTGGATAAATTGTGGCACAGCTTTCGCGACCTTTCAATTCAAAGCTCTTCATTGTTCTTGAAGTATCCTAGCGGGGGTTTAAGGGGGTCGGCAATGAGACCCCCTTCATAATTGCCGTGCGCCAAAGGCGCACTCCATTTTGTATGGTACCCCATGTGCCTGACGCCTTCATGAAAAACAGTGATAGGATAAGCTAAAGCTCTAAGTTTATAGGAAAGAGTGAAATATCAATGCAAACAAGAGGTTAACCCAAAAACGTGGTACCCCATGTGCCTGACCATAGTACCCCATGTGCCTGACTATGGTACCCCATGTGCCTGACGTGGTACCCCATGTGCCTTTTTGGGGTACCCCATACGCCTTTTTACGAGGACGTTTCGACCAGTAATGGCACACGCTTGATGATTAGAGTTGCTTGTTCTCTTGCTCCTTCGATAGCGACTGTCCAATCAAAGAAATGTCCATTCTCAAACCCACTGACATACTCTCGCAGCTCTTGGTTGAAGCGCTTCTGAGCACGTCTAGAACCACTGCGGTGGTAAACATCGCTCAAAGGAATGTCGTAGCTGTTCTGGTTGTCCAGTTTTTTATCGCACACTCGGCACAACCTGTATAAGAAGCGTAGAACGGGTTGTTTTAAAAGGAAATAATCTCGGGAATATGTGAGGATCGTAGGCGTTGGCGCTTCTACAATACCCTCATAGATCCACTGTGGAATGCCAACCTGTACCTTCTGGATGTTCCCTGTGGTGTTTTCCTCGATGACCTCCCATCCATCGACAAAGCTGAACGAACCCCAACGCCGCCGTTTGCGGCCTGAACGTGAGATTTTCACGTGGTTGTTGGCCAAGCGATTGAACATCCCTTCCACCTGTTCACGCTGTGTCTTACCCGCGTTGTCGTAGACCCGCGCAAAGCGCAGGATGTCATTTACATCTGGGGCAAATCGACGTGGCGGCTTTGGCGGTTCCGCTCCACGCTTCGTCTTCTGCCACCTTTGGACTTGGTCTCGGTATTCGTTGGCGAAATGGGTTAGCCAACTCTGCATGAACAAAACAAAATCGTAGTCCGTTGCTCTGAGTAGGCCGTATTTCTCATTTGCCTCGATGCGGATATCAACGTCGCTGACGTTGTTGTAGACTAGCTCCATGCGTGTCTCACCACGTGGTTGCAGCACGAACGGTGAGACTCCCATCAAATGGATATCGTCTTTGATGGGTAGCTCGACCAAGTTGGGCACGAACATATCAATCTGGGCATCATGTTTGGGCACGTTGCGCAGATGCTTGCTAGGTGCTGAGCTTTTGGCTGAGGCGGGTGAAACAGTAAAAACCAACCGCTCAATAGAAATCGATAACACGGCTTCAGCAGCGTCTATGATCGCTCTGCCGTAGTTCTTCTCAACGTAGTCAGCAATAAATGAGGTTGGAGCCTGTAGATGCAATTCATTGGCGGGCATGCTCTCGGCACAAGTCAGGGGTTCAATCCACGACGCGCAAGTATGCTCGCCTAGCTCGATAGCTAGCTCGCTGTAAATCTCTCTCCATTGCTCCGTTGTAATCGACAT
>NZ_CP085162.1 GCF_022788695.1 Pseudosulfitobacter sp. DSM 107133 | reverse complement strand
GGGTTGATGTGGAACACGCCCGTTGAGGGCTTCCACCAAAGCCCGGAATCAAGGTGCGTAGCACCGCCGGGCAGCGCCCGACCGCCCCATGGGCGGGCGCTTTCTCACCGTATTGCTGCTTCTTCATCCACACGCCAAAGACGAGACATAAAGTGGCAATCACGAGCCTCGTGATGCCCACCCGCGGTCGGGCGCTGCCCTTTGTAGTAGGGTCACGGTGCCTCAGGGCTGTTGCAGGACAATCGTGCACAGCTCGATCCCCACGACCTCCTGGCACAGGCCCGGCGGGGGCGGGGTGCCGTCGGGGGGCTGGGCGGCCACGTCGAACCCGTCTGCGATGGTGATGTCGGCGGTGGCGCGCAGGACCTTGCCCTGTCCGGCAACCGAATCCCCCGCCTGTGCCGTGGCGCGCTGAACGTCGCGCATGTATTGCCAGACCTCGATCCCCGCCACATGCGCCAGATAGGCATGGCCCGCGTGGTCAAACGCGCCCACCAGCCGGCCGGCCACATCCACCCGCACGGCGGCGGCGATGCCGTCGGTGTCGAACACCGCGCGAAAGGCGTTGGCCAGCGCGATGTGGTCGACGGGTCGCCCCTCGGCCACGGCGATGTAGGATTGCAGCTCGACCAGCTCAACCTCGGACATGGCGCGCACGTCGGCGTCCAGATCGGGCAGGGCCAACAGCTCTTGCACCGCCTGCGCCGCGCGGGGCCAGTTGCCCGCGATGCGGTAATCGTTCACGGCAAAGCTTAACGCCCGTATCGCGGCCTGCGCGTCTTGGGGGGCCAGCCCCTCAAGCCAGCGTTGCGCGGTGGTGCGCCGCGCGGCAGCGCCCGTGCCGGTGCGGTCCGAGTTCACCACCATGTCCAGCACATCCGCCACCATCTGCGCGTGGCCCGCATCGGCGACCATTTCGGGGCGCAGGGTGGGGGGCGTGACGTCGGGCACGGACAGGTCGGCGATGATCCGGTCGAACACGGCGCTGTCGTCCTGTCCCATGCGCCCGCTGATCACGGCCAGCAGGGACAGGGTCGAAAGGTTGGAAATGCGCACCAGCGGTTCCTGCGCCAGCACCTCGGGCAGGTTCAGGCCAATCAGCAGGCTGCGCGCCTGATCCAGATCGCCTGCGTTGAACAGGGCGGCGGCGTCGCGGGCGACTTCGGTGCATTTCAGGAAACCGGGGCTGTCGCTGACGGAAACGGGCGCATCCAGCCAGCCTTGCAATTGCGTGGCGTATTCATCTTCAAGATATCGGGATGGGTCCACGGTGACGCGATCCAGATCGGCGCGGGCCAGATCTGGGCGGCCGAAATAGGCGTAAGTGTAGGCACGCCAGATGCGCACGAAGTGCTGCATCTCGGGGGCGTCCTGTGCCACGGTCAGGGCGTTGTCATAGAGGTCCAGCGCGCGTTCGGCCTTGCACAATCCCGTGGCGATCAGGCTGGCGGTCACCACCATCACCTGCGCCCAGTCGGGGTCCAGCGGGCCCTGTGCGCGGGCGGCACGCAAGGCGCGGGTCAATTCCACGTCAAGGCCAAGGCCGCCGCCGTCGGCCAGTATCCGGTCAACATCGTTCAGCAAATCCGCCGGGCTTTGCGCCTGCACCGGCTGGGCCAGCATCAGTGCCAGCAGCGCGGGGATCAGACGCCGGATCATCGGTTGCCCACCACAAAGAACGGCGCCCATGCGACGGGGTGCGACAGGCCGGGGTCGCTGTCGTCGTCCATCAGCGCCAGCATCGCGCGGCGCATCGCCTCGGCCTTGCGCAGGTCGGGGTGGGCGCGCATTTCGGCAAAGGCGTGGGCGGTCAGCCGCGCGGCCGCGTCGTCGCGCACGGGCCAGTGGCTGACCAGCAGCGCCTGTGCACCTGCGGCAAAGAAGGCGCGGGCCAGACCGGACAGCCCTTCGGCCCCCGCGCCGTCACCGGCGGCGGTGTTACAGGCCGACAGCACCACCCAATCGGCGGTCAGCGTCAGCCCTGCAACCTCGCCCGCGGTCAGCAGCCCGTCATCGCTGCCGGTGATCGTGGCGGGCGGGGTCAGCGCCAGCGCGGGTTCGGCCAGCCCCTGCAATTCGCCCGCGATCAGCCCGTGGGTGGCAAAGACGATCACGTCGCGGTCGCTCAGGTCCATGGTTTCCAGCATCGTTTCCGAGGCATCTGCGCCCAGCAGCACCTGCGCGCTGCCTTGGTCAAAGGCGGCGGCGATGGCGCGGACCTCGCGGCGGGTGCCGGGCAGGGGGGCCAGCTGGCTGACATCGACGGTGCCGGTGGCGGCACGCACCACGGCGTCGGTGCCTTGGGTGCCGGTGAACAGCGGATCACCGATGGCCAGCAGGGTGGTGGTGGGCAGGCCGCTGTCGGAGGATAGGGCAGGGCGGTTTGCCCGCGCCGCCCGCAGGCTGACCGCGGACGGCAGCATGGTGATCGCATGGTCGCGCAACAACCAGCTGGCGTGGCGCAGCATGTCGGGGGTGGGGTCGCTGCCCGCCTCGGCCGGATCGGTCAGCAGGGTCGCGAAAGGCATCCCGATCCACGATTTGTCCGCGACGATCATCAGGTGGGGGTACTGCGCAAGCTCGGCCTGAAAGGGCGCGAACAGCCATTGGTACAGGATCGCGGCCAGCCGCGTGTTGAAGGGCTGGGTGGCGACCGGTTCATCATCCAGCGCGGCGGCGGCGCGCAGGGTGCCGCTCAGCCCCATGGTTTCGCGGTACATCGCCACCAGTTCCACCGCGTCGGATTGCGTCACCGGCAGGCGGTGCCACAGCACGTGCCGCCCCGAGATCAGCCAGAGCGTCAGCCAATCCTTGCCCTGATGCATCTGGATCAGCGCCTCGTCGGGGTCGAGCAGGCTTTGGGCCTCGGCAATGGTCAGCGGGTCGGGGGCGACGATGTCCAGATAGGCCGGAAACCCCTTGGCCAGCGCCTGATCGTTGACGCGCAGGGCCACGTCCAGTTCTTCCAGCCGCTGGCGGCGGCGGGCGGGATCAAGGGTGCTGTCGCTGCGCACCCGTGCCATGTCCTCGACCAGATCGCGGCGGGCAATGGCCAGCGGTTCCAGTCCCTGGGCCTTGGCGGCAAGCCGCAGGGCAATCTGCTGCACCGCCTGGGCCGCGCCCGAATTCTGCACGGTTTGCGCCATCTGGAACATCAGATCGGTACGGTCCAACGGCGAAAGATCCTGCGCGCGCAGCGGCAGGGGCAGCATCAGGAGGCAGGCAAGGATATATCGCAGCATAAGCGCGAGTGTTCGTGGCCGCCGCTGTGGGGGTCAAGTGACAAATGCTGTCCCTGCCGCGCGGCGCCTATGTGCGCAACCGCTCGACTTTGGTTCTGAATTCTGATTAGCACGGAACCTGCACAGAACCGCCCCATGGCCCCGCCCACAACAGAGACGACGTATTGCGCGCAAACCCCGCCTCAGAAACTGCCCGCCCCGCCGAGCTGCTGTTTGATGATGTCGCATTGCGCCTGTCCGGGCGCACGGTGCTGGAAGGGCTGTCGTTTTCCGCCCGCGACCGGCGGATTGGCATTGTCGGGCGCAACGGCTCGGGCAAGACGTCGCTGGCGCGGCTGATTGCGGGGCTGATCGCGCCAAGTGCGGGGCGGATCACCATCGCGGGCAAGGACATGGCGCGTGACCGCAAGGCGGCGCTGCGCAGCGTTGGCATCCTGTTCCAGAACCCCGATCACCAGATCATCTTTCCCACCGTGTCCGAAGAAATCGGCTTTGGCCTGACCCAGCTTGGCCATGACAAGGCAGAGGTGGCGCGACAGACCGAGGCGATTTTGCACCGCTTCGGCAAGGGACATTGGGCCGACGCCGCCACCCACAGCCTGTCGCAGGGGCAAAAGCAGCTGGTCTGCCTGATGGCGGTGATGGCGATGCAGCCCGCGCTGATTGTGCTGGACGAACCCTATTCCGGTCTGGATATCCCGACACGGCGGCAGCTGATGCGCTATGTTGACGGGGTCGGGGCCGGCGTTGTGCTGATTTCGCATGATCCGGCAACGCTTCAGGGATTTGACCGCGTGATCTGGCTGGATCAGGGCAAAATACGCGATGACGGCCCCGCCACGCGGGTGCTGCCCCTGTTCGAGGCACAGATGCAGGCATGGGGGGAAGAGGATGATCTCACTCACCTCGCCGGTTAGGATCTGGGCGCACGGGATGCGGGCCGGTGTCAAGCTGGGCCTGTTGTCGCTGGCCACGGGCGCACTGTTTGCCAGTGAAAACCCGGTGGTGCTGGGGGGCGCTGCGCTGGGTGTCGGGGCGCTGTACCTGACGGGGGGCACGCGGTTTGCCCGCGCGGGGCTGGACGGGCTGCGTATGCTGTGGCCGTTCCTGTTGGTGATCGCGCTGTGGCACGGGGTGACGGGGCAGATTGCGGCCGGGCTGGCGGTGACCTTGCGGCTGTTGACGGCGGTGGCGCTGGCGAATTTCGTCACCATGACCACGCAGCTTTCTGATATGATTGCGGTGATGTCATGGCTGTTGACACCGCTGCGCCGGATGGGTCTGTCAACCCGCGCACTGGAACTGTCGGTGGCGCTGGTGGTGCGCTTTGCTCCGTCGCTGGCGCAAAAGGGCGGGCGTCTGACCGAATCCTGGCGGGCGCGGTCGCCGCGCCGGGCCGGATGGAAAATCGTGACACCGTTGGCGGCGCTGGCCATCGACGATGCGGAATATGTTGCCGAGGCGCTGCGCGCGCGCGGTGGCATGGAATAGAAGACCTACAAACCAGAACAGGATTTACCGATGGAACGTAACCTTGCCCTTGTTGCCATGTTTGCCGCACTGATTGCAGCACTTGGCCTGATCCCGAAACTGACGCTTGGCTTTGGCGTGCCGATCACCGCGCAGACCATGGGTGTGATGCTGTGCGGCACGGTGCTGGGCGCACGGCGCGGGGCACTTGCGGTGCTGCTGTTTCTGGCGCTGGTCGCGCTGGGTCTTCCGCTGCTGGCGGGCGGGCGCGGCGGCCTTGGCGTCTTTGCGACACCTTCGGTCGGGTTTCTGGTGGGCTGGCCGGTTGCAGCCTTTGTCACCGGCTTTATTGTCGAGCGCTGGAACGGAAATCTGGCGGTTGTCTCTGCCGTGGCCTCGGTGCTGGGCGGTATCGTGGTGCTGTATGGCTTTGGCGTGGTGGGCATGTCGGTCATGCTGGACAAGACGCTGGCCGAGGCGGCGCTGCTGGTCACCGCCTTTATTCCGGGCGATGTGATCAAGGCGGTTCTGGCCGGTGGCATCACCTCGGGGCTGGCCAGGGCACGGCCCGACAGCATCCTGTCGCGCGGATGAGTGACACCGAGGCCCTGCTGCTGCACCGCCGGTCGGTGCGGGGGTTCCTGCCCGATGCGGTGCCGGTGGCAGACCTCGGGCGTATCCTGCGGGTGGCCCGTGCGGCCCCCAGCGGGGCCAATCTGCAACCGGGCCGGTTCCATGTGCTGACCGGCGCGCCGCTGGCCGCGCTTGCCGGCGCGCTGGAGGGCGCGGTGCGGGACGGGCGGCCCGAAGTGGCGCAGTATTCCTATTTTCCGCAACCGATGCCTGCCGATCTCAAGGCGAAACAGCGCGCGGCGGGCTTTGCGCTGTATCAGGCGCTTGGCATCGGGCGGCGCGACATCGCGGCGCGGCGCGCGCAGTTCACGGCCAACTACCGTTTCTTTGGCGCGCCGGTGGGGATTGTGGTGACGATCCACCCCGAGATGGGCAAGGGCTGTTTCATGGATCTGGGCATGGCGCTGATGGGTCTGATGACAGGGGCCGAGGCGCTGGGATATGCCACCTGCGGCATCGGAGCATTGGCCAATCACGGTGATGTTGCCCATGGGCAACTGGGGCTGGGGGCGGACGAGATGGTGGTCTGTGGCATTGCGCTGGGGCGGGCCGATCCGCAGGCGGCGGTGAACACCGTCAGAACCGAACGCGACCCGTTGGACAGTTACGCGACCTTCAGCGGCTTTGACCAGACGCCATAAGCAGCGCGGTGCCCAGGCCCCCGGCAGCGGCGATGGCGGCCAGTCCGGTGCCGCCGGTGTGGCGCAGTTCATGAAACAGACGCACCGCATTGATCGCCCCCGAGGCACCGATCGGATGGCCCCGCGCCAGCGCACCGCCGCCACGGTTGACCACGGCGGGGGCAATGCCGGTCAGCCGGACACAGGCCATGGCCTGCACCGCATAGGCTTCCATCACCTCGGCCACGGACAGGTCGGCGGCTTTCAGACTATGGCGGTCCAGAAGCGTGTTGATGGCCGCAACCGGCGCGATGCCGGGGCATTCCGGGCGGTCGCCCCGCGTGACACCGCCCAGCAGTGAAACACCCGTGGCCCCCAGACGCGCCGCGACGCGGTCCGACACCAGAATGCAAAAGGCCGCCGCATCTGCCGCCACCGCCGCATTGGCCGCGCTGATGGTGCCTGCCAACTGCGGCGCGCGCGCGCAAAGCCGTGTGTTCAGCGCGCGGGCAAAGGCATCCTTGGCAAGACCGCCGAGCGGCAGAATCTCACCGGTTTGCGGGGCAGCCAGCGCCTTGCGGTGGCTGTCGATGGCCCAGGCGTCCTGTTCGGCGCGGCTGATGCCCAGATCGGTGGCCAGCGCATCGGCGGCGGCGTCCATGTCGGGGTCACGCGCGGGCCACGGGGCAAAGGGCGGGCGGTCATAGGGCTGTGGCGCGCCGCCGTCGGGATCGGTGCGCAGACGCATGGGGCGGCGGGAATAGGATTCGACACCGCCCGCCGCGACCACATCGGCCTGACCCGACGCAATCAGGGCCGAGGCCAGCAGCAGCGCATCCAGCCCGCCGCAGCATTGCCGGTCGATACTCAGCCCCGCAACGCGTTCGGGCAGGCCGGCGGCAAGGGCAACCATCCGCGCCGGATTGCCACCGCCGCCTAGGGCATTGCCGGCAATCACCTCGTCGATGGCATCGGGCGACAGCCCCGCCGCATCAATCGCCGCCCGCAGCACCGGCGCACCCAGATCGTGCAGCGCAAGGCGCGCCAGCGCGCCGCCGCGCGGTGCAACCGGCGAGCGGATCGCCGACAGGATTTGCACCCCGCTCATGTGCGGGCCTCAAGCAGCGCGGCGATGGTGCGCAAATCGGGTTTACCCGAGGTCAGCAGTGGAAAATCCGGCAGGGCAATCACCTGACGCGGTGCCGCCAGCGGGCCAAAGGCGGCGCGGCACCGGGCGATCACCTCTTGCGCCTGACCTGCATCCGGCTGCCCCGCAATCACCGCAACCAGAACCGTGCCGCGCAGGTCGTCGGGCAGGGGCATCACCGCGCAATGGGGAATATCGGGGCGGCTTTGCAGCAGCACCTCGATGTCTTCGGGAAAGACGTTCTGACCGGCGATGGTGACCATGCGGCTGTGCCGGCCGGCAACAAAGACATGGCCCGCCGCGTCGATGCGCCCCAGCTCGCCCACGGTGACAAACCCGTCGTCCCAGCGGGTGTCGCTGCTGTGCCCTTTGGCATAGCCGTCAAACAGATAGGGGCTGCGGACCCAGATTTCGCCGGTGCCATCAACAGGATTGCGGATGTCGATGTCGACCCCCGGATAGGCCTTGCCGACCGCGCCGTCAGGGCCGGTGCCGTCGCCCCATGCAATAAAGCTGGTTTCCGATGTGCCGTAGAATTCCGTCAAACGCGCCTGCGGGCACAGCGCGGCAAGGCGGCTGCGCAACCCTTGGGGCATCCGCCCGCCACCGCACAGGATCTGGCGCAGCGACGGTATTTCGCCGCCCGCATCGCACAGCAGCCGCAGCTGGGTCGGCGTGGCATAAAGCACTGTCGCGCCTGCCTGCACCAGTTGCGCAACCTGCGCGCGCGGGTGCAGCCCCGCCAGCAAATGCAGATCGGCCCCCAGATGCGCCGCCTCGACAATCGCGAACAGCGCCAGCGAATGCGACGGCAGGCTGAGCACGCCATAGACATCGCGCGCGGACAGATCAAAGTGGTCGCGTGCAATGTCAAAGCTGGCAATCCACGAAGAATGGCTGCGCCGGATCGCCTTGGCCGCGCCGGTGGTTCCGCCGGAACGGCTGTGAGATACCCCCGCCGCCGCAGGCGACTGCGGCAGCACGCCGATTCCGTCCGGGCCGACTGAAAAATCACGACCGCCGAGGATGGCATTGCGCAGGGCACGGATTTCGCGCGCAAGGGCAGGGGCCTGCGATGGCGCGCCACCAATGGGGTGGCCCTGCACGAACAGTTGCGTCGCATCGCTCCAGCGGAAACGGTCCCTGGTCATGGGGTTTCGTTTCTGGCAGTCGTGGGATGTGCTGACGGCATCTGGGATATGTCTTTCGGAATGCAGTTGTGTGGCGCGCGACATAAGCCGGCGTTGTAGCTTTGTCTGGCGGCGCTGACCAGCGGTGCAAAAAGACCGCACAGGTTCAACAGGCTGTCGTCGCGCCAGTATCGGTCGGGGGGCGGCTTTTTGCTGATGACTCAAAGGCGGCTTTCGCACAGCGCCGCCTTGGTGAAGAATGACCGCCTAACAAGAGCGGTCCGGCCCCGAGTCGTGAACCGCCAGCGAGCAGGAGCATCGGCACCAGGTGTCTTATCAATACGCCACAGACCGGCATGGCGACATGTCGGCAAACACAGCCCCGTTCCAGATCCGTGGGCGGTTCCTGACGGCGCTTGCGCTTCGGGTCGACGCGGATGCGGATATGGAATCCTTCTATGCGCAGCTTGACGCGCAGCTGGAGCAAACACCGCAGTTCTATGACAAGGCACCTATGGTCCTTGATCTGACACATGCGCCGGCAACGGCAGAGCCGGATCGTCTGCGCCCGCTGATTGAGAATTTACGGCGTCGGAACCTGCGGGTTTTCGGCGTCCATGGCAGCGGCAGCGTTTCGGCGGATGCCTTGCAGGAACTGGGGTTGATCGAGGTGCCTGCGGGCAAGGATGCGCCGATGCCCGCGGACAGACAGGCGCGGCGCGGGTCGCGTGCCGCGCGGGTGGACATCAAAAACAAGGTGCTGCATGCGCCGGTCCGGTCGGGCCAGACGGTTGTCAGCGAACATGGTGACCTGACGGTGGTAGGCACGGTTGCGTCGGGGGCCGAGCTGATCGCCAGCGGTTCGATCCATGTGTATGGCGCCCTGCGCGGGCGGGCGATGGCCGGCGTGCACGGAGACGAAAGCGCCCGGATCTTCTGCCAGGTGCTTGATGCCGAACTGGTGGCCATTGCCGGACTTTACCAAACCAGCGAGACACTTGCCCCCGTCGCCCGCAAGGGCTGCGCGCATATCTACCTGGAAGAAGAAAAACTGCGTGTAGAGGTGATTTGATGAGCATTGAATTGAAGGAAAAGCCGCCTCTCGGGCGCGTTATCGTGATTACGTCGGGCAAGGGCGGCGTGGGCAAGACCACGTCGTCGGCGGCAATTTCGGCGGGGCTGGCCCAGCAGGGCTTTCGGACAGTCGTGATTGATTTTGATGTCGGGCTGCGCAATCTGGACATGACCATGGGCTGCGAGCGGCGCGTCGTTTTCGACTTTATCAACGTCATTCAGGGCGATGCGCGGCTGAAACAGGCCCTGATCCGCGACAAGCGGCTGGACAATCTGTGCATCCTGCCAACCTCGCAGACGCGCGACAAGAATGCGCTGACCAAAGAGGGGGTTGAAAAGGTTCTGGACGAGCTGAAGCAGGAATTCGACTATATCATCTGCGACAGCCCTGCGGGGATCGAACACGGTGCCCAGATGGCGATGTATTTTGCCGACGAGGCGGTTGTTGTGACCAACCCCGAGGTGTCCTCGGTGCGCGACAGTGATCGGGTGCTGGGGTTGCTCAGCAGCCAGACCCTGCGCGCCGAAAGCAAGGATGCCGCGCCGGTCAAGGCGCAGGTTCTGCTGACGCGCCACGACAAGGCGCGGGTCGAAAGCGGCGAGATGATGACGGTGGAAGACGTGCTGGAAATCCTCGCGGTTCCGCTGTTGGGGGTGATCCCCGAAAGCCAGGCGATTTTGCGCGCCTCGAACATCGGCACGCCCGTTGTGCTGGATCAACCGTCGGCTGCGCGGCGGGCCTATGAGGATGCGGTCAGCCGTCTGATTGGCAACGAGGTCGAGATGCGCATCGAAGGCGAGCGCCGTCCCAACCTGCTGAACCGTTTGTTCGGACGTGCGTCATGAGCTTTTTCAATTTTGCCCGCAAACCGCGCCGCCCCAAAAGCGCGCAAACCGCAAAGGACCGGCTGCAAATCCTGCTTGCGCACGAGCGCAGCGGGGGCGGCACGGCTGAAAACGATTACCTGCCGCTGCTGCAACGCGATATCGTGGCGGCGATCCGCAAACATGTCCCTATTGCCGAGGATGATGTCGAAGTGCGCATGGAACGCGGTGACAAGATGTCGAGCCTGGAGATCAACATCGAACTGCCGCGCTCTGCCGCGTCGTCCTAGGGCCGTAACCCCCTCAGGACACTGGTTGTCAGGAAAATGAGGGCTGCAACGCAGACAATGGAGGGGCCGGCAGGCGTGTCCAGCACATAGGCGGCGCGCAATCCGGCTATGGCCGAGCCGCCACCGATCACGGCGGCAATCACGGCCATTTCCTCGGGGGTGCGCGACAGCGGGCGGGCGGCGGCGGCAGGTATGATCAACATCGCCGCAATCAAAAGGACACCGACAACCTTGATCGCGACGGCAACGGTGACGGCAAGCGCCAGGGTCAGGACCAGCTGTTCGCGCTTGGGGTCGATACCACCGGCATAGGCAAGCTCTTCGCTGAGGGTGGATGTCAGCAGCGCGGACCAGCGCCAGCCGATCAGCCCGACCACCAGCGCGGCACCGCCCCAGATCACCGCCAGATCGCCGCGCGACACCGCCAGAATGTCACCGAACAGATAGGCCATCAGGTCGATGCGGATGCCCGACAGGAACGACACCGCAACCAGCCCGAAGGCAAGCGCGGAATGGGCCAGAACGCCCAGCAGCGTATCCATCGCGTAACCGCGCCCCGTCAGCAGTGTCACGGTCAGGGCCATCACCAGCGCCACGGCAACCGCGCCGGCAAAGATCGAGATGTTCAGCGCCAGCGACAGGGCCACGCCCAGAATCGCGGCATGGGCGGTTGCGTCACCGAAATAGGCCATGCGCCGCCAGACGACAAAGCTGCCCAGAGGTGCCGCGGCACAGGCAACGCCGACACCCGCCAGTGTTGCGCGGACCATAAAATCATCCAGCATCATCCAGCCGCCTTGGTTTTGGTGTTTTCGGGGTGTCCGTGGTCATGGGTGCAGGTTTCATCATGCCCATTCCCGTGGTCATGCCCGTGCCCATTCCCGTGGTTATGGTCGTGATCGTGGCGGTACAGGGCCAGTGCCCCGCCGGTGCCAGACCCGAAAAGCGCGCGATATTCCGGCGCCGCCGAGACGATTTCGGGCGTGCCTTCGCAGCAGACGTGCCCGTTCAGACAGATCACCCGATCCGAGGCGCTCATCACCACATGCAATTCGTGACTGATCATCAGAACGGCGCATCCGGTGTCTTTGCGCACCTCTTCGATCTGGCGGTAGAACGCGGCGGAGCCGGGTTGGTCCAGACCCTGCGTGGCCTCGTCAAGCAGCAGGATTTCGGGGTCGTTGATCAAGGCGCGTGCCAGCAGAACGCGCTGCATCTGGCCGCCCGACAGGGCAGACATCTGACGCCCCGACAGATCCGGCACCCCGGCGCGCGCCAGCGCCCGCGCGCCCGCGCTGCGGGATGTGCCGCCGGTCAGGCGCAGGAACCTTTCCACCGTGATGGGCAGGGTGGGGTCGATGTGCAGCTTTTGCGGAACATAGCCGATGCGCAGAGCGGGTTTGCGGGTGATCCTGCCGGATGCGGGGCGCACCGCGCCGATCAGGGTGCGCAGCAGCGTCGTCTTGCCGGAACCGTTCGGGCCGACGATGGTGACGATTTCCCCCGGTTCGATGGCCAGTGACACATGCGCCAGCACTGTCTCGGCACCATAGCCGACACTGACGTCTTCAACGGTGACAAGGCTCATGGTGCAGCGTTGTCGGCGCAGGCCGGACACAGGCCGACGGCTTCCACCATGGTGCGTTCGATCTGGAACCCGGTCGCGCGGGCCGCGTCACCAAGGGCACCGCGTGCAGGTGCTGACTGTGCTTCGGCAACGGAATCGCAGGCGCGGCAAATCATGAAGGCGGGTGAATGGTTGGCCCCGGGATGGGCGCAGGCAATAAAGGCGTTCAGCCGTTCGATCTTGTGTGCAAAGCCGTTGGCGACAAGGAATTCCAGCGCACGATAGGCCACCGGCGGCTGCGCCCCGAAACCGGCCTCGCGCAGGCGGTCGAGCGTTTCGTATGCGCCAAGTGCGCGGTGTTCTTGCAGAAGAATTTCCAGCGCGGCGCGCCGGACCGGGGTAAAGCGCAGCCCGTTGGCCGCGCAATGCGCCTCGGCAGCGGCCACAGCGGTGGTGATACAGCCCGCATGGTCGTGTTTGTCGAATCCGACCGGATCTGACGGCGTTTCACGATCTGTCTGTGATCCACTTGTCATGTTATTACATTTCCTGTACGCGACCTGTAACGTTATAAAATCACATGGAGTGAAAGATGTCCAGAAACCTCGCGTCCTTGTCGCTTGCGGCCACGCTGCTGGCTGGAACGGCCCTTGCGGATGTCCCGAAAGTGGCCGTGGATATCGCCCCTGTGCATTCGCTTGTGGCGCGTGTCATGCAGGGGGTTGGGGCGCCGTCGCTGATCGTGGCACCGGGGGCCAGCCCGCACGAATACACCCTGCGCCCGTCCGAAGCAGCGGCCTTGCAGGACGCGGATCTGGTGTTTTGGATCGGCCCCGATCTGACCCCCTGGCTGGAAAGCGCGATTGATACGCTGGCCGGAAATGCGACCGCTGTCGAACTGATCGAGACCGAAGGCACCACGGAACTGCCGATGCGTGAAAGCGCCTTGTTCGAGCCGCATCAGCATGGCGACGAAGGCCACGGTGAAGATCATGAAGGCCACGATCATGCGGGTCATGACGAAGGCCACGATCACGCGCACGAGGGTCACGACCATGCGGGGCATGAGGGTCATGACCATGCAGGGCATGAGGACCACGACCATGAAGGGCACGAGAACCATGACGGGCACGAGGGTCACGACCATGAGGGCCACGATCCACATGCCTGGCTGTCGCCGGACAACGGGGCGGTCTGGTTGAACGCAATCGCCGCCGCGCTGTCGGCGGCCGACCCGGACAATGCGGGCGCGTATTTTGCAAATGCCGCAGCAGGGCGCGAGGAACTGGCAAATCTGCGGACCCAGATCAACACCATCCTGGAACCCGTGCGCGGTGCCCATTTCATCGTTTTCCACGACGCCTATCAGTATTTCGAACAGGCATTCGACTTCCCGGCCTCGGGTGCGATCTCTGTTTCGGATGCGACCGATCCAAGCCCGGCCCGTATCGCCGGAATTCAGGCGCGCGTCGCGGATCAGGATGTGACCTGTGTTATGTCAGAACCGCAATTCAATCCGGGCATTGTGGCCTCGGTTATGGACGGTTCGACTGCGCAAACAGGGGTGATGGACCCGTTGGGATCCGACCTTGAACCGGGGGCGGACCTGTATCCGCAATTGTTGCGTAACCTTGCAACCGCGCTGGCGGGCTGCCTGTGACCGTCTGACGCTTTCCGCGCTGTTTTCCGACGGGTCGCGCCAGCGGCGCGTTGTTGCGAATGCCAGCGGACGGCCCGGTCGGGCGTCCGCTGGCAGATCAATCCTGATTGAATTCGCGTTGCAGGATGTACAAGGTCGCCAGCGTTACCAGCACGCCGGACACCAGATACAGGGCCGCCGCCCAAAGCCCGAATCTGCTGGCCAGAAACAGCCCGACCAGCGGCGCAAAGGCGGCTCCGAAAATCCATGACAGGTTGGTGGACAGCGCAGAACCGGAATACCGGCAATCGGGCGCAAAACGGTTGGGCACGATGGCGCTGGACTGACCATAGGACAGGCCGAAGATCAGGAAGCCGGGGATGATGTAGATGGCAGGATTGTCGTTCAGCGTACCGATCGTCAGGCACAGCAGCAGTGTCAGGACGCTTGACCACAACAACACGGCGCGCTTTGTGTAGCGGTCGGCAAGCACACCGGACAGAATGACAGTTCCGACCGACAACGCGCCTCCGACAAGCTGCCACAGGATGATCCGGTCAATCGCATGGTCGGTAAAAAGCAAGGTATAGCTGATCGGGAAAACCGTCAGCATGTGCAACAGCGCATAGCTGGACAGGGGCAAGAACGCCGACAACAGAATTGTGCGCCATTCCGTCCGCACCAAAAAGCCGAACGGAGCCGATTTCATCAGCGTTTCCCCGTCCGAGCCGAAATCTGTGGTCAGCAGCCGCAGACGTGCAAACAGGGACACCACATTTACCGCCATCACCGCGAAAAACGCGAAGCGCCAGCCGTGTTGATAGAATTCCTCGGGTGTCAGGAAACCGGTCAGCACAAAGAACATCGCGGCGGCCACGCAAAACCCGATGGGCCCGCCCAGTTGCGGCACCATGCCATACAGGCCGGTGCGATCCTGCGGGGCGGCAGATTTGAGTTGCAGTGTCAGCCCGTCCCAGGAGCCGCCCAGACCAAGGCCCTGAATAATGCGAAATCCCGCCAGCAACGCAGGGGCCACCCAGCCAAGCCGGTCGTAGCCCGGCAGCAGGCCAATCGCGACCGTCGAGGTGCCCAGAAGCATCAGGGCAACCGTGATCTTGCCGGCCCTGCCGATGCGTTTTTCCAGTTTCCGCCCCAGCAGACTGGCCACCGGACGCGCGAGGAACGCCAGCGCGAATATACCGAACGACGCCAGGGTCGCAGGGACCGGATCAAGGAAGGGAAAGAAGATCTTGGGGAAAACCAGCGCCGAGGCGATGGCAAAGACAAAAAAGCCGAAATAATCCGTCACCCGCGCCATCACCACCGTCGTGATGACATCATCAAGACGGACAGATTGCGGCACATATTCTTGCGCGTCATCCGAGCCAGGTGCGCTTTCGTAGGTCATGACAGAAATCCTTCGTCCTTGTTCTGCTAAGGATAGTGACAATATCAAAATTCGCCACAAGTTCCGACACCTGCGCCAATACAGCGCAGCTTTCGCGCTGTCCCACGACCGCCAGAGTGCTAATATTAAGGCGCTGACAAATCATGCAATAGGTCACCAATGTCTCTCACTCAATTCAGGATCGGCGGCAAAGCCTGCCGGTTTGCGCCTCTGGCCCTTACACTGATGACGTTGTCGGGGTGCAATCTGGTGGTGATGAACCCTGCGGGTGATGTCGCGTCACAGCAGGCTGACCTTATCATCTATTCCACCGTCCTGATGCTGATCGTGATTCTTCCGGTGCTGTTGTTGACGGTCTTTTTTGCCTACAAATACCGGTCCGCGAACAAAGAGGCGCGTTATGACCCTGAATGGGACCATTCCGTCAGCCTGGAAATCGTTGTGTGGACGGTCCCTCTCGCGATTGTGATCTGTCTGGCGGGGCTGACGTGGGTGGCAACGCACCGGCTGGATCCCTACCGCGACTTGCCGCGCATTTCCGAAACCCGGCCGATTGATGCCAACGTGACACCCCTTCAGGTGCAGGTCGTGGCGATGGATTGGAAATGGCTGTTCATCTATCCCGAATACAATATCGCCACCGTGAACGAGATGGCGGTGATCGAAAATCGTCCGGTCGAGCTGAAGCTGACATCAACCACGGTGATGAACGCGTTTTACGTCCCCGATATGGCCGGAATGATCTATGCGATGGCAGGGATGGAGACCGAGCTGAATGGCGTTATCAACAGCGTCGGCACCTATGAAGGCTTTGCTTCGCATTACAACGGTGCGGGTTTCTCGCGGATGCGGTTTGACGTTCAGGCGCTGGATCAGGCCGGTTTTGACAGCTGGGCGGGCGCTGCGGCGGCCAGCAACGATCCGCTGGATCGCGCGGCTTTTGTGCAACTGGACCAGCCCAGCATCGGCAACGACGTGCACTATTACGGGTCTGTCGAGGATGGGCTGTGGCAGCGCATTCTGAACATGTGTGTGGGCGATGACGACCTGTGCCTGAACGACATGATGATGGTCGATGCGCTTGGCGGGGGCGGCATTGACGGGCTGCTGAACCGCGAACTTTATCGGGGCCTGTGCTCTGCCGATGATCCGCAGGGCATGTTTTCGATCCTCCGCCCCGATCTGGCCGACCGCGCCGAAGAAATCAACGCATTGCTGGACTTTCTGCCGCCAGAGACTCCGCCGATGTCTGTGCCAACCGGGAATTAAACATGTCTACATCACCTTCCGAGGCTCTCGAACACTTTCCAGACGTCGCCAATCAGGTCCACTGGCTTTGGGGCAAGCTGGGCTGGGATGTCTTTCCCTTTTTCTATGACCCGCTGATTTTTGGCACCTTCATGGTGACCATGTTGCTGGGGGCCGGGCTGGTTGGATGGCTGACCTACAGGCGTCTGTGGGGCTATCTGTGGACCGAGTGGTTTACCTCTGTCGATCACAAGAAGATCGGCATCATGTATATGGTGCTGGCCATCGTGATGCTTGTGCGCGGCTTTTCCGATGCGATCCTGATGCGCATTCATCAGGCTCTTGCCTCGGCGGGCATTGTCGAATTTCTGCCGCCCTATCACTACGATCAGGTCTTTACCGCCCATGGCGTGATTATGATCTTTTTCGTGGCGATGCCGTTTATCACCGGGTTCATGAACTATATCATGCCGTTGCAGATCGGTGCGCGGGATGTGGCCTTTCCTTTCCTGAACAACTTCAGCTTCTGGCTGACCTTCGGGGGTGTTGTTCTGATTATGATGTCGTTGTTCGTGGGCGAATTTGCGGCAACCGGCTGGCTGGCCTTTCCACCGCTGTCGGGGCTGCAATTCAGCCCGGGTGTCGGCATGGATTACTACCTGTGGTCGCTGAACATCGCCGGGATCGGCACGACGCTGTCGGGGATCAACCTGATCGCCACCATTGTGAAAATGCGGGCGCCGGGCATGACCTGGATGAAACTGCCGATCTTTACCTGGGCTTCGCTGGTCACCAATGTTCTGATTGTCGCCTCTTTCCCCGTTCTTGCCGCCACCCTGGCCTTGCTGACGGCGGATCGTTATCTGGGCACCCATTTCTTTACCAATGAAATGGGCGGCAACCCGATGATGTACATCAACCTGATCTGGATCTGGGGCCACCCCGAAGTGTACATCCTGATCCTGCCGATCTTTGGCATCTTCTCGGAAATCGTACCGACATTTTCGCACAAACGGCTGTTTGGCTATACCTCGATGGTCTATGCGCTGGCTGTCATCATGGTGCTGAGCTATGTCGTCTGGCTGCACCACTTCTTTACGATGGGGGCGGGTGCGGATGTGAACTCGTTCTTCGGGATCACCACGATGATCATTTCGATCCCGACGGGGGCCAAGCTGTTTAACTGGCTCTTTACCATGTACAAGGGACGCATCTCTTTCGAGCTGCCGATGATGTGGACCGTCGCGTTCATGATCACCTTTACCATCGGGGGCATGACCGGCGTTCTGCTGGCGGTGCCGCCTGCCGATTATGTGCTGCACAACTCGCTGTTTCTGGTGGCACATTTCCATAACGTCATTATCGGCGGGGTGGTGTTTGGTGTGTTTGCAGGCATCACCTATTGGTGGCCCAAGGCGTTCGGGTTTCACCTCGACAAGTTCTGGGGCACCGTCAGCTTTGTTGGCTGGGTCGGTGGCTTTTGGGTCGCGTTCATGCCGCTGTATGTTCTGGGCCTGATGGGCGTGACACGGCGTCTGAGCCAGTTCGAAGACACCAGCTATGCGGTGTTGTTCGGCCTTGCTGCGGCGGGCGTTGCGTTGATTGCCATTGGTCTGGTGGCCTTTATCGTCCAGATTTTTGTGTCGATCCGCAACCGCGAGGCGCTGGCCTGCGGCGGTGACCCCTGGAATGGGCGCACCCTGGAATGGGCGACGACATCGCCGCCCCCCTATTACAACTTTGCGCATGTGCCGCGTGTCTATGCGCTGGACGCCTGGCATCACATGAAGGCCAACAACGGCCAGACGCCGCCAGAGACCTATGCGCCGATCCATATGCCCAAAGGCACGGCAACCGGGGTCGTGGTCGCGGGGTTGATGACCGCGATGGGTTTCGCGCTGGTCTGGCACATCTGGTGGCTTGCCGTGGTCGGTTTCCTGGGGTCGATAGCCTATGCGATCTTCCATACGTTCGACTATGATCGTGATTACTATCTGCAACCTGATGAAATCCGCGCCATTGCAAATGCCGGCAAATCGAATGTTCCGGCGGAGTAAACGGCCATGACAGCAACAACACATCCCAAGGAACCCGCCGAAGGGTTCGACTTTTACGGCGAACATCACGAAGAGGCCCATCACGAACCCAGCACCATGCTGGGGTTCTGGCTGTACCTGATGAGCGACAGCCTGATATTCGGCATTCTCTTTGCGGTCTATGCGGTGCTGGGCACCAGCTATGCCGCTGGCCCTGCGCCCTCTGATCTGTTCGAGATCGAAAAGATTCTGTTGTCGACCTTCTTCCTGCTGTTCTCGTCGATCACCTACGGGTTTGCGGTGATCAACATGCAGCAGGGCAAGCAGGGCCAGATGGTGACATGGCTTGTTGTTACCGGGGCCTTTGGTCTGGGCTTTCTGGGCATGGAAGTGCTGGAATTCCACCACCTGTGGCACCTTGGTGCCGGACCGGGGGCCAGCGCGTTTCTGTCGTCATTCTGGGTTCTGGTCGGCACGCACGGGCTGCATGTTACGGCGGGCACGATCTGGCTGGTGGTGCTGCTGGTGCAGGTGCAAAAGCACGGGCTGACCACCGAAAACAAGCGCCGCATCCTGTGCCTTAGCCTGTTCTGGCACTTTCTCGATCTGATCTGGATCGGGGTGTTTTCCTTTGTTTACCTCACAGGGGTGTTGCTATGAGCACCGACAACCACGACACGTCAGAAGCCCACGGCTCTTACCGCTCTTATATTATCGGTTTCGTCCTGTCGGTCGTCCTGACACTGATCCCGTTCTGGATTGTGCTTGGCGACGTCAATATCCATATCTGGCTGGCGTTGACGATCATCTTTGGGCTGGGTGCGGTGCAGATCATGGTGCATGTGTTCTATTTCCTGCATGTCACCGTGAAAGCAGAAGAGGGCTGGCAGGTGATGTCGCTGGTGTTCACGGGCATCCTGTTGCTGATTGTGTTGGTCGGGTCGATTTGGGTCATGACCCATCTGAACAACAACATGATGCCCGCCCATGACCAGATCGAGCGGATGCGCGGCCTGGAGTGAGCGGCGCACGTCGACCAACCTGGGCAGATGTGACGATCTTGTTGGTCGCGGGGGTCATGTTTGCCGGCATGATCGCCCTTGGCAACTGGCAGATGCGCAGGCTTGCCTGGAAGCTTGATCTGATCGACGCTGTGCAAACCCGCGCCTTTGGCGATCCGGTTCCGGCCCCTGCGGGTGATGCGCCTGAATATCTGCGCGTGTTCGCGTCAGGCCGTTTTGCCGGTGACCAAAGCCTGCGGATAAAGGCGGTTACAGATCTGGGCCCCGGTTTCTGGATCATGACGCCGCTGATCACCCAGGATGGTGCGATCTGGGTCAACCGTGGTTTCGTGCCAGGCGGCCTGAACCAGGGCGATTGGGACGCCGCCCCCGGTCCTGCCAGGGTCACCGGCCTTGTCCGGCTGGATCAACCCGGGGGGACGTTGCTGGAAAGCAACCAACCGGAAACCGGCCGCTGGGTCTCTGCCGACCTTGCGGAAATGACGCGGGCCGTGGGCCTGACCGAGGCGCAAACCGCCTATTTCATTGATGCAGAGGCCGCCGGAACCGGTGCGTTATGGCCGCGCGGCGGGCTGACCCGCCTGACGTTCCGCAACACGCATCTGGCCTATGCGCTGACCTGGTATGCGATGGCAGCCCTGTTTTTCGGCGCGATGGTCTATGTCGTCAAGGACCGCCTGACCACATTGCCTTGGCGTGGCAGCGACGCGGAATAGGGCTGTTGGCTGCATCCACTTGGGATGCACGGGGCCTGACCCCGCAACAGCGCCCAATTTTTAGACACCCTTTTTGAATTTATTGTAAAAACCAACCTTTGATATGTATTTCTGAAACTTTCGTATGTATCCATGGCCTTGTAAATATTCCCTTATAGGTTGAAGTCCGGTTTCCCGCAAGCTAGGACCAGCCGACGACAGGCTTGGACACTTGGCTTTATGAGCACGGCAATTTCACATGTGCAGCACCGCAGGGGCCCCTGTGTCGCGCGCTTCGAGATGTGCCGGAGCTCTCAGGTATATCCCCATAAAATGTCGTATTTTCAACCGCTTGATTCCCGCTGCACCCTCTACGGCCTGCGAAACCGTGATGGGGCAGGGCAGGGGCGATTGCATGCCCAGGACATTCCCCAGGTGCGCGTCACAACGGATATTCCCCCAGATGACGAAAGGAAGTCCCATGCTTTTGGATAGGCAAAAAGTTACACCGGCAGCGGACACGCTTCTTCAGGCGAATGCAGCACAGAACGGGATCTGGTTTGCCGAGCAGCTTAGCCCGGAGGGCTATATGTTCAACCTTGCCGAGTATCTGGCGTTGGAGGGGGACATTGATACCGCAGTGTTTCTGGAGACCCTGCACTGGCTGGCCAGCGAAATCGAAGCGCCCCGCGCCAGTCTTGTCCCGGACGAAACCGGATTGCAGGTGCGGATCGCGCCGCATTTTGAAGGTGACATTGCGCTGATTGATTTCGGCCACGAGGCCGATCCGATGGCCACGGCCCTTGCATGGATGCAATCCGACCTTGCGGATCACGCACGCGGGTTGTGGCGGTCGGCCCTGATCCGCCTGAACGCGGGTCACCATCTTTGGTATCATTGCGCCCATCATGTGCTGCTGGACGGTTTTTCCGGCGGCCTGCTGGCCCGTCGCTGCGCCGAAATTTATACCGCACGGCTGCGCGGCGACACGCCGCCCCCCCTGGCAATTGCCCCCGCCAAGGTGCTGCTTGAGGCAGAACACAGCTATCTGAACAGCACGCGCGCCGCCCGTGACCGCGCCTATTGGCGGGACAAGCTGGCAGCGGTGCCTGATCCCGTGACCCTGTCAACCGGCGGCACGCGCACCGGCGGCGTGGTCAGCGCAAGCCGTCAGCTGAACCTTGACGACAGCGGTCGGCTGCGCAGGTTTGCCACGCAATCGGGCGTCTCACTGCCACAGGTGATGGTTTCGGCCTTTGCCGGTTATGTGCACAGAATGACCGGCGTTGCCGATCTGGTGCTGGCCATGCCGGTGCTGGGGCGGCTGTCGCGGCGCGAACGTGCGGTGGCGATGATGGCAGCAAACGCCGTTGCGCTGCGTTTTGACTTTACCGGGGAAATCAGCTTCTCGGACCTGGTCCGCCAGGGCGGCCAAACCATGATGAGCGCGCTGCGCCATCAGAAATACCGCTTTGAACATGTCCGCCACGATCTTGGCCTGACGCGGGCCGACCAGCAGGTCGCGCGCATGGCTGTCAATTTCGAACCTTTCGACTATGCGCTGCATTTCGGACCTGTCGCCGCCAAGGTGACCAACCTGTCAAACGGGTCGGTCGACGATCTCACGGCCTTTGTCTTTGATCGCGGGAACGGCGCGGGGTTGACCCTGACCCTGAACGCCAATCCGGGGCTGTATTCCCAGACCGAGGTTGATCGTCACCTTGATCGCCTGCTCCGGTTTCTGCGCGAAATGGTGGCCCGCCCGGATGCCCCGGTGCGCGCCGCTGATATCTATCTGGCGGGCGAACGCCGGAACATCGCGGCGTGGTCCGACGGTGGCCCTGCTCCTGCGGGAGAAAGCTGGCTGGACGCATTCGACACGCATGTTCGCCGAACACCCGATCATACCGCTGTTCATGACGGCACGCGGTCTCTCAGCTATGGCGCGCTTGACGCGACAGCCGCAGGGATTGCCTGCCAGCTGCATCAGCGCGGAGTGAAACGGGGCGACATCGTGGCGCTGCTGCTGGACCGCACGGTCCTGTTGCCGGCCGCGATCCTGGCCTTGCACCGGCTCGGCGCGGCCTATCTGCCTCTTGATCCCGACGCCCCTGAAAAACGCAATGCGCTGATCCTGCAAACCGCCGCGCCCACGCTCGTGCTGGCCGCCCCCGACCGGAGTGATGCCGAAACCACCGGCGGGGTACAAAGCCTGACGCTGGACACCACAAGTCTTGACGGCGCGCCGGCCCGCTGGCCTGCCGACATCTGCCCGCGTGCTGCCGACGATCTGGCCTATGTGATCTTCACATCCGGCTCTACCGGTCAGCCCAAGGGCGTCGATATCGGCCATGCTGCGCTGTGGGCCGTGTTGGCCGCGATGCGTGACGCCATCGATCTGGATGCAACGACCCGCTGGCTGGCCGTCACCACAATCGCCTTTGACATCGCAACGCTGGAAATGCTGCTGCCGCTCTGCACCGGCGGCACGGTCGAAATCGCGCAGCGGCAGGAAACGCGTGATCCCGACCTGCTGAACACACGGATCGAGACATCGAACATCACCCATATGCAGGCAACGCCGTCGCTGTGGTCGCTTGCCCTCGAAGCCGCAGGGCCGGGCCTGCGCGCCGTGACCAAACTGGCAGGTGGCGAGGCTTTGCCAAGCGATCTGGCCCAACGGCTGGTCACGGGCGGGGCTTTGTTCAACGTCTATGGACCAACCGAAACGACAATCTGGTCCAGCATCGCACGGATCACCGCCGACAACGCAGCACGCCCTCCCATTGGCCGCCCCCTTGCCGGCGAACGGATTTTCGTGCGCGACCGGTTCGGCGCACCCGCACCTGTTGGCACCATCGGTGAAATCTGGATCGGGGGCGTCGGACTGGCACAAGGCTATCACGCGCGCCCCGACCTGACGCAGGACAGTTTTGTCGACAGCCCGCTGGGGCGCATCTACCGCACCGGCGATCTGGGCCGCTGGACTGAAACCGGCACGCTTGAACATTTCGGGCGGATTGATTTCCAGATCAAGATTCGCGGCCACCGGATCGAAACCGGAGAGATCGAAGCCGTCGCCCGCCAGTTCACCCCCATCGGGGCCGCAGCCGTCGTAAAGCCGCGCGATCAGGACCGGCTGCTGTGCTATTTCACCAGTGCCGAACCCGTCGACACGGCTTCACTTGATGCGCATTTGCGCGCCCATTTGCCGGGCTACATGATCCCCGCGGCCTATCTGCGCCTTCCGGCCTTGCCGCAGAACGCAAATGGCAAAGTTGACCGCAAGGCCTTGCCGCCGGTTCCAGCCGAGGTCCGTCGCGGCGGCAAATCCGCAACGGGTCCGCTGACGCCAACCGAACACCACTTGCTGGATCGGGTCCGCGCGGTATTGGACAATCAGGACATCGGAATAGACGACGATTTCTTCCAACTCGGCGGGAACAGCCTGACCGCCGCGCGCCTGATTGCCGCTTTGCGCCGCGATTACGGGCCCGATATTGCGCTGACCACCGTTTTTGCCAACCCCGACCTGCGCCGCCTTGCAGCCGAACTGGACCACGCCAGCGGCGCAGATCCGCTGGCCCCTGTTCTTGACCTGCGCAAGGCCGACACCGACGCGCCAACCGTCTTCTGCCTGCACCCGATCCTCGGGATCGGCTGGGGCTATGCCGCCCTGGCGCAAGCGCTGCCCCGGCGGGTGGGCATCTGTGCGTTGCAATCTTCCGCCCTGACCGAACCCGACACCTGGCCCGACATGCGCACCATGGCGCGTGACTATGTGGCCCGTATCCGCACCATCCAGTCCCATGGTCCCTATTATCTGGTGGGCTGGTCGTTCGGCGGCCTTCTTGCTCATGAAATCGCAAGCCAGCTTCAGGCGCAGGGCGCCCAGATCGCCTGCCTGTGCCTGCTCGACGCCTATCCGTTCCAATCCCGCATGGACGCCAACACCGAAGCCAGCCGGGTCCAACAGGCGCTGGCCTTCCTTGGCGAGGCGCCGGACCCCGCGCTGCACACGCTGGATGCGCTGGCCGAAAAACTGGTCACCCGCCCCGAGATCACCGCCCTTCGCACAACCATCGGCAAAGACCGTTTTGACAGGTTGCGCGGGCGCATCCGCGACATGGTCGAGGCCAATCTTGACCTCGCACAGCGTCACCTGCCGGCGCAGATCAACACGCCGGTCATTGACGTCTGTGCAACGCGGGGCAAATCGGCCGCGCTTGATACACTGCTGGAATGGCGCGGCACGCCGTGGGACCGCTATACGCGGGCCGGAACCCGACGGATCGAGGTCGATTGCGGGCATGATGATATGCTGGGACTGCACGGCATGGCGGCCTTTGTGCCCCTCTTGCAGGCCGCCCTTGGTCACCACGGTCCGGGCCCCGCGCTGGTGTCACAGGACCAGACCGGGCTTCATATTCCGTTCATCGAAAAACAGCGCGCCTGATCGCCCGTGCCCGGACGGTTCGGTGTCCAGCGCATCCAGACCCTAAGACCCGATAGGGGTGGATTCCGCCAGGGGGCAGGATCGTAGCATAAGGAATCTCTTGTGGCAGCGTACCAGTTGAACCTACTGTATTTCTTGCTCCGTAAGTCTCTGATTTTGCTAGGCTGAAAAATGTCCCAGGCAAACACTCGTTAAACAGGGAAAGCCAAGGCCGCCAGTGTGGACTTTTCTGCCTTTTGCAAAAAGCATGAAGCCGCGCATCGACGGGCCGAGGTGCGGCGATCCTACAGCTGTGTCTGCCACTTAATGGCAGCCAAACACCTACGACCTATCTGTTCCACACAACAGCAGCCAAATCGCCGTGCCGTGGGGCGGCCCGTCGATGTGCGGCGGCCTGCGGCCTTGTCTCAGACTTTCCGTGGCTCTTCTGCGAAGGTGGAGCCGGTGCCAGCCACCTTTTGGATCGCAGGCACCGGCGACGGGTGGATCGTCTGCGGCCAGGTCTTCGAGGACCGTAATCAAGTGAGATCGCCCGTCGTCTTCGCATGAGGCCTGAACGGATACGCAGCAGCTCACAGGCTCTGCACGACAAGCAAAGGACATGACGAAGATGATCAACGATACCATCGGCATCGACATCTCGAAAGCGCATCTTGACGCGCACCGGCTCAGCACCGCAACCCACGCCCGGTTCGACAATACCGCGACAGGCCTGCGCGCCTTCGAGCGCTGGTTGGGGCAGACAACGCCGGAGCGCGTGGTCTTCGAGCCCACCGGCCCCTACCACCGACGCCTCGAGAGCCATTTCTCAGGCCGCCTGCCGCTCGTCAAGGTGAACCCGCTGCAGGCCCGCCGCTTCGCGCAGGCCCACGGCACACGCGCTAAGACCGACGCGGTCGATGCCCGCATGCTCGCGCTCATGGGGCGCGCGCTGGAGCTGGTTCCGGACCAGCCAACCGACCCCAAACAGCGTGAAATCAAGGAGTTGCATGTCGCCCGCACCGGGCTGGTGCGGGATCGTACCGCGCTGATGAACCGCCTTGGCACGCAACAGCTCGACGTGACCCGCCGCCTGACCCGGGCACGCCTGCGTCAGGTCAACCACCAGATCGACAGGCTTAACGCCGAAATCGAACGGCGAAACCGCGATTGCCCGGAACGCGCCAGGGCAATCGGCATTCTCACCTCGATCCCCGGGATCGGTGCCATCACCGCACGGGCGCTGCTCAGCGAATGCCCCGAGATCGGCACTCTGGGGTCAAAGCAGATCGCGGCGCTCGCAGGTCTCGCGCCGATCACGTGTCAGTCCGGTCAGTGGAGCGGAAAGGCCCACATCCAGGGCGGGCGCAGGCTCCTGCGCGAGAGCCTGTTCATGCCCGCCCTCGTCGCCATGAAGCGAAACCCCGATCTGAGCCAGAAATACGATGCCCTCAGAGCCGCCGGAAAACCCCACAAGGTCGCGCTCGCCGTCCTCATGCGAAAACTCCTGATCCTCGCAAACACTCTCATAAGCGAAAACAGAGAATGGACACCAAAACACCCTTGACCAAGACGGATACTTGATTCCGCGCAGGTGGAAATCGGAATTCCGCAGATTATTTTACATAATTCATATTATAGAGCGTTGCGGTGCGTTTTGGGTGGATTCACAAACGAAGTGCAAATTCTTTACTAAAACAGAGAGTTGCACGGAGGATGAAGAATGGGAACCCACTACTGTCACCTGAAGCTGGACGAACGTCGCAAGCTTGCAAAGTGGCTTGAAGGCAAAATGCCGATTTCAGAGATCGCGGATCGACTGGGTCGCGACCCGTCCACGATCTACCGAGACATTAAGCGTAATCGGTACACGGACGACGAACTTCCTGAGCTAAACGGGTATCACGCGCTCGTCGCTCAGGACAAATATGAGCAGCGCCGCGCGATCCATCGCAAGATGATCATTCACCCTGATTTGAAAGCCGCGATCGAAGACCGCCTGAAGGCTGGCTGGTCCCCCGAACAGATCGCCGGCCGGATGCGGCTCGAACGGCACCCGATCCGCGTGAGCCACGAGACGATCTATCGCTTTGCCTATTCCAAAGACGGTCGCGAGGAACAGTTCTACCGCCATCTCCCTGAGCATCGCCGTCGCCGCCGGCCGCGTGGTTACCGCAGGCACAACAGAACCCACATATTCGACGTTCAAAGCCTGTCACACAGGCCTGAGCGCGTCTCAGAACGCCTGGAATTCGGCCATTGGGAGTGCGACTTGATGATGTTCCGCAAGGAGCATGGGAAGGTAAACGTGACGTCACTGGTCGAGCGCGTCAGCCGCTATGCCGTCGTGATGCGTAATGAAGATCGCCAATCCAAACCGATCATGGAGTCCCTGATCAACGGGTTGGCTCCCCTGCCCGCCGACGCGCGCCAGTCGATCACTTTTGATCGCGGCACCGAGTTTTCGGCATGGAAGCATCTCAAGGCCGGGATCGGTGCGGATGCCTGGTTCTGTGACCCGCAAGCGCCCTATCAGAAAGGCACTGTTGAGAATACGAACAACAGGCTGCGCCGATACCTGCCAAGATCAACCGCACCGACGGCGCTGACAAATCGATATTTGAGGTCGATTTGCCACCGCCTCAACGCAACGCCGCGCAAGTGCCTTGGCTACCGGACGCCCGCTGAGGTCTTTGAAAGCAACCTGATGGAAATACAGAACCGGTTGGAGTAAAACGAGATATCAAGAACTGCACTTCACCGTGAGTTCACATTGCCCGCGAGACCGGTGTTATCCGCGCCCGCGGGTCCAGGGTTCGGCCCCGTGTACATCCACAAATACGCGGTACACATGACTGGTCGCGGTGATGAACATCCTGTGGCCGTCGCGCCCGCCAAAGCACAGGTTTGACACAACCCGGGGCACCAGTATCTTGCCCAAAAGACCGCCTTCCGGGTCAAAGCAATGCACCCCGTCCGCTGCCGAAGACCACAGATTGCCCATCACGTCGCACCGCATCCCGTCGGGCAAACCCCTGTCGATTTCGGCAAAGACACCTTCGTCGCGCAATGTGCCGCCGTCGACCGCGAAGCGGCGGATGACCGAGGGCACCGAAGCGTCATGGCTGGACCCGCTTTCAGAGATATACAGCGTTTTTTCATCCGGTGAAAAACACAGCCCGTTGGGCTGGACGAAATCGGTGACCACGGCGCCGAGATCGCCATCGGGCGACAGGCGGAACACATTGCGCGCAGATTGTTCGGGCGGGCGGCGGCGGCCTTCAAAGTTCGAGAGAATGCCATATGTGGGATCAGTGAACCACACCGCCCCGTCCGAGCTGACAACAACATCATTGGGCGAATTCAGACGCTTGCCCTGAAACCTGTCGGCAAGAACACGCAGCGACCCGTCGGCTTCGGTGCGCACCACGTCGCGCGCGCCATGGCGGCAACCGACCAGCCGCCCCTGCGTGTCGCGCGTATTGCCGTTGTTGAACCCCGATCCTTCGCGATAGACCGACAGCCCTTCGGTGTCTGACCAGCGCATGATCCGCTGGCTGGGAATATCCGAGAACAGCAAACAGTCGTGATCGCCGCACCAGACCGGCCCTTCGGTCCAGGTAAATCCTTCGGCAATCACGTCCAGCGTCGACACAGGATGGACCAGGGTGGCAAAACGGTCATCGTGAATTTCCAGATGTGGCGGCATCGGTTTCATGCGCGGTCCCTCCTTGTGCTGGCGGCGATGACGATGGCAATGATGATGGTTCCGGTCAGCACGTTGCGCACGCCTGCGCCCGCGCCATAGCTGTTCAGCATCGACACCACGAGAAACATGAACAGTGCCGCGCCCCAGACGCCCGGCACGTTGGAATTGCCCCCGGCGATGGAACTGCCGCCGATGACAACCACGGCAATCGACATCAACAGGTATTCGGCCCCCATGTTCAGCGCCGCACCCCCCGAAAAGCTGGCCAGCAGATAGCCCGCAAGCGACGCAAAAACCGCCACCGTGACATAGGTGGTGGCGCGCACCAGCTCGACCGGCACACCGGCCAGACGGGCAACCCGCAGGTTCTGCCCCGTGGCCAGCAGCATCCGGCCCCAGACCGACCGCTCCAGCAGCACCCAGACCACGATGGCAAGGCCCAGCCCGACCCATGCCACATTCGGCAGGCCCAGAAAGCGGCCCGTGGCAAAATCCGCCAGTCCGGCGGGGGGTTTGATGCGCAGACCCCGGTTCGACCAGATCGCAATCGACTGGTAAATCAACGAGGCCGCCAGCGTTGCGATGATGGGCGGCAGGCGCAACAGGAAGATCAGGGCGTAATTGGCCAGCCCGGCCCCCAGCCCCACCGCCAGCGCAATGCCCAGCCCCAGAAAGGCCGTGCCGGCGTCAGAGCTCATCGCCTTGAGCGCCAGCGTCGCCGCCAGCGTCATGGTGGCCGGAATCGACAGATCGACATTGCCCGGCCCCAGCGTAATCACCAGCATCTGCCCAAGGCCCACGATGGCCGCAAAAGCGCCGAATGACAGCGCGGCATAGGCCAGCTCTCCGGCGCCACGCCCCGAGGTCAGCCCAAGGGTCAGACCAAAGGCCGCAGCGGCGGCCAGCCATGACCATATCCACGGTTTGCTCAGCGGATTCATGTCTCGGCCCCCTTGCGGCTGAAGATCAGGCGCGCGGTCAGCACAAGGATCAGGATCGCGCCCTGCGCGCCGATCTGCCAGTCGGGTGACAGCCGCATGAACGACAGGAACGACGCCGCCAGGGTCAGGGTAAACGCGCCGATCACCGCCCCTGTGGGGCTGACCTTGCCGCCGGTAAATTCACCGCCGCCCAGGATCACACCCGCGATGGACAACAGCGTGTAGCGCAGCGCGATATTGGCATCGGCCGATGTTGTCAGCCCGACCAGCGCCATACCGGCCAGCACGCCGAACAGCCCCGCCAGCCCATAGGCCAGCGCCTTGAGCCGGATCACCGACCAGCCCGCCCGCGCGACAGAGCGCGCATTGCCGCCGACCCCGCGCAACACCGTTCCAATGCCCGAACGGACAATCAACAGATGTGTGACAACGCAAATGGCCACAGCGGCCATCACGGCCATCGGCACAAAGGGCGGCTTGACCGTCATCAGCGCACGCAGCCAGCCCGGGCTTGCCCCGCCGGGGGATGCCAGAATGAACAGCGCCAGCCCGCCCCAGACAAAGGACATGCCCAGCGTGACCACGATGGCCGGCAGTTCCAGCGCATGAATGACCGCGCCCAGAACCGCATAGGACAGGATCAACCCCAGCAGGATCAGCAGACCCAGCAACGGCGTATCGTTCACAAAGGTGGCCGTCACGCAGGCCGTCAGACTGACAAAGGCCCCCAGCGACAGGTCGATATCGTTGACCATGATAATCATCATCTGCGCGATGGTCGCCAGCGCAATCGGAACCGCCAGATTGAACAGCAGGTTCACCCCGAAATAGCTCATGGCGCGGGGCTGCATGTAAAAGGTCGCGGCCAGAAGAATGGCCAGGGACACCACAGGCAGGATGATCCTGTGGCGGGCAAGAAAATTCATGATGCCTCCTGCATTTCAAAGGATGCACCCAGGATCTTTTCCTCGGTGATGTCGGCGCCGGTCAGTTCGGCGCTGATCTCGTGATTGCGAAAGACAAAGACACGGTCACACTGGCAGACCTCTTCGGTTTCGGTCGAATACCACAGGAATGTGCGCCCTTTGGCGGCCTCGGCGCGGATCATGGCATAAACGTCCTGTTTGGTGCCCACATCAACGCCGCGCATCGGGTCGTCCATGATGACCAAAGGTGCGCGCGACGCCAGCGCACGGGCAAAAAGCACCTTTTGCTGGTTGCCGCCGGACAACGACAGGATCGGGTTGCGCAGATCATCGGTGCGGATGCCAATGCGGGCCTTCCAGTCTGCCGCTATCGCCGTTTCGGCCTGCCGGTTCACGAAACCGCGCCTTGCGGTCTGTTGCAGAACCGAAATCGAAATGTTGCGCAGGATCGACCACAGCGGCAGCACCCCGTCGCGCGCCCGGTCCCCGGCGACAAAGACCACTTCGGGCGACTTGCTGGATTTCCATGCGGACGAACGCGACAGATACAGCCGCGCCAGCGCCTCTGCCTGCCCGTGCCCTGCCAAACCGGACAGGCCCACGATTTCGCCCTGACGCACCGCCAGCCCCTGCGGGGTGCGCAAGAGCTCGGGGCCAAAATCCCCCTTTGGGCCGGTGTCTTCGCCCGCTTCGGGGGCGACATGCCCCATCGCATCAACCAGCCCCTGACGGGTGAAGTCACCACAGGGGCGCTCGGCAACGATCTTGCCGTCTTTCAACACAATGATGCGGCTGGCGACCTTAAAGACCTCGCCCAGCATATGCGAAATAAAGACAACGGCCCCGCCCGCCGCACAGAACTGCCGGATGTGCTTCAGCAGCTGGTCGGCAATGCCCTCATCCAGCGATGACGTCGGCTCGTCCAGAATAACCAGCCGCGCCTGCGTGCCGCGCGGGGCAAATCCGATGGCAATCTCGATCATCTGGCGTTCTGCGATCGACAGGCTATCAACCTCGGCATTCGCGCTGATGCTGTGCCCCGGAAAGATCGTATCAAGGCTGGCGCGTATTTCGGCCCGCGCAGGGCGTCGCCAGCCGGGGCCTTTCAGCGCGCTGTGCGAAATCCTGAGGTTTTCGGCCACCGTCAGGTTCGGGCACAGCGACAGTTCCTGTAACACCGACCGCACACCGGCATCCAGCGCCGAATGGCCCGCCGAAAAGACAAGGCTGCCCGAAGAGGGCGCAAGCCCCCCGTTGATCAGGTTCACAAGCGTGGATTTGCCCGCGCCGTTATGGCCGACAAGCCCGATGCAATCGCCCGGCCCGACCGACAGGCTGACCCCGTCGAGCGCGCGCACCGGGCCAAAATGCTTGGCCGCGTCAACAAGCGTCACGATCGGGGCACTCTCATGATCTTGCATGAGTGCTCCATTCTTCAATTGGGAAACGCGGGCCGCCCCAAAGGGCGACCCGACGAAACATCACTTGGCGTCTGCGATGACCTGTTTGGCATCATCCAGCGCATAGGTCACATTGGCGACCGAGCCTTCCGGCGTCGTGGCCAGCGCATCGTCCAGCGTGTCCTGGGTGATCTTCAGGAAAGGCACCGTCAGATCCTTGGGCACGTCTTCGCCCGCAAGCACCTGCTGCGCGACCCAGAACGCCAGCGAGGCAACGCCCGGCGCGATCGACAGCGACAGGGTTTCATACCCGTTCGCGTCGCGTTGTTCGGCCCACCACTGAAGTTCGTCCTGACGATTGCCCAGCACGATCAGCGGCGTGTCACGGCCTGCGGCAGCAAAGGCCTGCGCCGTGCCATAGCCGTCACCGCCCTGTGTCACAACGCCCACGACCGGCGGCAGCGATGGCAGAATGCCGGCCACGGCCTTTTGCGCCACGTCTTGCGCCCAGTCGCCATGCACCGATCCGACAATGTCGAACTGGCTGTGCTCGGCCACGCCTTCGTGGATGCCTTTGGAAATCTCGTCGTCCACAAACACGCCTGCAAGCCCCCGGATTTCCAGCAGATTGCCACCATCGGACAGGCGCGTCGCCAGATAATCCACCTGTTCTTTGCCCATGGCGGCAAAATCCACCGCGATCCGCCAGGCGCAGGGCTCGGTCACGATGCCGTCAAAGCTGACCACCGTCACACCGGCGTCGCAGGCTTCCTTGACCGCGCCATTCAGCGCCGTGGGCGACGCGGCGTTCAGCACGATGGCATCATAGCCCTGAAGGATCATGTTCTGAATCTGCGCCGCCTGCTCGGTCGCCTGATTTTCGGATGTGGTATAGGCATCCGCCGCGGCCACCACCCCATCGGCAACCGCCTGCTTGCCGATCTCCTCATAGGTTTGCAGCATCGCCTGTCGCCACGAGTTGCCCGCGTAATTGTTCGAAAGCGCAATCCGCTTGTCGGATGTCGGGGTTTCGGCCAGCGCGGTTCCCGCAACCAGGGCAAGACCTGCCGCCCCCAGCAGCATTTTTGAAATTGTCATAATATTCCTCCCTATCGCGCATTGATCCTGCGCTGAAATCCAGTCCGGCAAGGACCAGGATGGCGGAATGATGTGGCCAGCGCCCCCACCTGTAAAGGCACGCGCCCGCAGAGATGATGCGGGAACCCGCAACCGATCTGCGGTTACAGGTGTTTCCTTTTTGCAATTTGCGGCCCAAACTTGCGGGGACGCGCACCGCGCGACAGGAGGAGACAATGGACAAGGCCCTGCAAGCCAATGCAAAGGGTGACGTATTTCTGCGCATCTCGACCCATCTGGCCGAACGTACCGACATCGCCTCGGCGCTTGAGGCGGTGGCGGATGAAATCGCAGAGGTCATTCCCTTTTCGCACGCCGATCTGTGCCTGTATGACCGGCCCGGCTGGATGGCCAGCTACGAGGTTGGCATTCAAACGCGCTGGTCACGGGCGCGCACGCGGGTTGACCGCTCACCGATCCGCGACCTGATCACCGGCAAATGCGATTTCATGCTGTGCAGCGACGCGATGCAGGATCCCCGCCAGACCTTTGCGGGCGCCTGTTCGGAACCGATCTTCAACCACGGGCTGCGCTCGCGGGTGCATGTGCTGATGAAGGTCATGGGCCAGTCCATCGGAACGCTGAACATCTCGCACGAAACACCGGGCCTATATACCCTGGAAACCGTGCAGCGCGCCCGGAATATTGCAGACGTCCTGTCGCCCTATTTCCATGCGATGCACACCGCCGAACAGGCCCAGCGGGCCACCCAGGTCGGACAGGAAGCGCAAAAACGCGAAGAAGGTTTGCGCCGCGGCGCGCTGGAACTGACCCAAACGCTTGAGCAGGAACGCCAGCGCATCGGCATGGACCTGCACGACCAGACACTGGCCGACCTGACGCGCCTGCTGCGCGAGGTCACGGGCGACGCCCCGCTTGACCGCGCTGCTTTGGCACAGGGCGTATCCGACACCATCGGCAACTTGCGGCAGATCATCGACACCGCGGTGCCGACCCTGCTTGAGCTGTTCGGCTTTGCCCATGCGGTGCGCGTCCACCTGGAACGCGCGGTCGGGATCGCGCCGGTGCGGATTGACGTGACCGACGACACCGGCGGCGCGCCCGACCGGCTGGACCCGACAACGCGCACCGCCCTGTTTCGCATCGCCCAGGAGGCCATCAACAACGCCGCCTATCATTCCGGCGCGCGCACGATCAAAGTGATGATCGAACCCGTGGCCCAATACGGCCTTGTCATGACAATCAGCGACGACGGGCGCGGTATTCCCGCCTCCCTGCACAGAAGCTCGGGCCTGTCGCACATGCGCACCCGCGCGCGTCTGATCTCGGCCGAGCTGGACATCCTGAACGATTACGGATGCAGGGTGCGCGTGATGCTGGAAAGCCGGACATGAAGGTGCTGATCGTAGAAGACGACCAGTTCCATGGCGCCTATCTTCAGGACGCTTTGGTCGAGGCCCTGCCCGAGGTGACTGAAATCATCCAGTTTTCGGATGGCGCGGCGGGCGAGGACGAGGCCCGGCGCGGCAAGATCGAAGCCATCGTGATGGATTTGCAGATGGACCGGCGCAACGGCATCGAAGCGGCCCGCGCGATCTGGTCCGAGCGCCCGCAAACCCGCATCCTGTTCTGGTCGAACTACGCCGACGAAGCCTACTTGCGGGGCATTGCCCAGATCGTGCCCGAGGACAGCGCCTATGGCTATATCCTGAAAACCGCCTCGCGCGAGCGGCTGAAGCTGGCCCTGCGCGCGGTGCTGATCGAAGGGCAGATCATGGTGGACCGTGAAATTCACCGCCTTCAGAAAAGCAGCACCTCGCCGCGTATGCGCATCGACGACAGCGAATTCGCGGTGCTGGTCGATCTGGCGCTGGGACTACAGGACAAGCTGATTGCCGAAAGACAGGGCATGTCGCTGAGAACCGTGCAGAACCGGCTGTTGTCGCTGTATGACAAGCTGGGTGTTGATTCCGAACTGGATGAACATATTGCCCTGAACAAACGTGTGCGCGCGCTGAACCGGGCCTTGTTCACCCGCACGATCAACATCGAAATACTGGATGCCGCGCAGCGCGATCTGGAAAAATGGCTGGCCGGACGCCGGACGTAATCAGCCATATTTTCACTTTTGATGAACTGTGACAGGCTGCCCGCAACCGGACCGGGGGAGCCAAGGCGTTTGGGCAAGGAATTTCAAAAGGCAATCACGCTGCGCCATCTGCGGGTCATTGCGGCATTGGCCGACCTAAAGCTGGTGGCACGGGTGGCGGTGGCCCTGAACGTGACCCAGCCCGCCGTTTCCAAGCAGATTGCCGAGCTGGAAAAGATCGTCGGCGCACCGATTGTGACGCGGGACCGCAACCGGCTGTATCTGACACCTATCGGCAACCGTCTGGCAGATCACGCCCGCCAAACCCTGAACCAGCTTGACCGCGCCGCCTTTGACATCGAAGCGATGGCCAGCGGTGTATCGGGCTCGGTCTCTATCGGGGTTGTCAGCTCGGTCGCGCCGTCCTTGTTGCCCGGAAGCATTGCGATTTTCAAACGCAGCACGCCGCAGGCAAATGTAACCGTTCTGGAAGGCCATTTTGTCGAGCTTTTTCCAGAGCTAGAGGCCGGTGCGATTGATCTGTTGATCGCGCGCATCTGGCAACCGCAGGAACTGCCCGGCATCGACCAGATGCCGCTGTTTTCCGAACCCGTCGTTGTGGTCGCAGGACGTCACCACCCGCTTGCCCAGCAGAACGAACTGGCATGGACCGATGTCATCCCGTTTCCGTGGATCCTGCCGCAAGCAAACTCGGTGGCACGGCGGGCGGTGGATGCGCTGTTTGCCACCAACGGGCTGACCGCGCCCAGCAACACAATCGCGTCAAATTCACTTGCGCTCAATCTTGAATTGTTGCGCGTGATGCCTGCCCTTGGCCTGATGCCGCTGCAACTGGCACAGGCACAGGCCGCGCGCGGGGAAGTCACGATCCTGCCGCTGGACACGCAGGGCCTGCTGTCCGAAGCGCGGTGCTTCTGGCGCGCCGACCAGATCACCCAGAACAGCACCCTGTCGCTGTTCCTGAAATGCCTGCAACAAACCACCGCCGAGATGCAAACCATTCCATTTAGTTAATGTACTGCGCCGAAAACTCACTTTTTTTGGTGATGTGCATGGATTACCTTAACCCGATGCAAGGTTTGGGAGGGCTTTCGTGTTATTTCTGCTGGCTATAGATGCACGGGTGATCCGTTGAACCCTCTGGCGCTTGTGGCGCTGCCCGCGCACGCGGTTCTGGCCCGTTTCGCGGCCCAAACCCTGACGCCCAGCGATTATCTGGCTGCCTGTCTGGAACATATTACGCTGTTCAACCCCAAGGTTAACGCCCTGACCGCGCTGGATGCGGAACGGGCGGTGGCGCAGGCGTCGCAGGCAACGCAGCGCTGGAAAGCCGGCACACCAATCGGCCCGCTTGACGGATTGCCCATTGGAGTCAAAGACCTGCAAGACACCAAGGGGCTGCTGACCACCCATGGCAGCAAACGCGGACGCGCCAATGTGCCCACCCAGGATCTGCCCATGGTCGCACGGCTGCGCGCGGCAGGTGCCATCATTCTGGCCAAGACGAATGTCCCCGAACTGGGCGCGGGCGGCAACAGCCGCAATCCGGTGTGGGGGGCCACGGGCAACCCGTTCAACCCCGACCTGATCGCGGGCGGCTCGTCCGGCGGCTCGGCGGCGGCACTGGCGGCCGATCTGCTGCCGCTGTGCACCGGCTCCGACACGGGTGGTTCCCTGCGCCTGCCGGCGTCCTTGTGCGGCATCGTCGGCTATCGCCCGTCGGTCGATGTGGTCGCACACCCGACACGCCCGCTGGGCTGGTCCGGCATTTCCGTTCTGGGGCCGATGGCGCGGACAATGGACGACTTGCTCTTGATGCTGAACGTCATTCAGGGCCATGACCGCGACGACCCCCTGTCGTCGCCCGCGGCCCCCGACAGGTTCGCCACCCTGCCGCAGGTCGACCTGAAAACCCTGCGCGTCGGATACAGCGAAGACTTTGGCGGCGCGCCCGTCGACCCCGCCATCCGCAAGACCTTTCGCGCGCGCATCGACGCGCTGCGGCCGCATGTGATGGACTGCCGCCCGGCCAGTCTTGATCTGGGCCAGATGGACCGCGTCTTTGACATCTTGCGTGCAGAAAGCTTTGTTGCGGGATTTGCCGAGGCTCTGAAAACGGCACCCGGGGATTTTGGTGACCACATCGCGCAGAACGTCGCGATGGGACAGGCCATGACGCTGGCCGACAGAAGCTGGGCACATGCGGAACAGACCCGCATCCTGCGCAACTTCAACAAGGTGATGGATGCGTTTGACATCATCCTGCTGCCAACCGCGCCGGTCTCGCCCTTTCCGTGGCAGCAATCGCACCCGACCGAAATCGACGGGCAGGTGATGGATGTCTATTACCGCTGGCTGGCGCTGATGTATCGCGGCTCTTTGACGGGCGGGCCCGCACTTACCCTGCCCTGTGGCCGCGATCCGCACGGCATGCCCTTCGGGCTTCAGATGCTTGGCCCCTTGCGCGGTGACGAACGGCTGCTGGCCACGGCCAAAGCGCTGGAAACCCTGTTTGACCGCGACGCAGACACCGCCCGCCCGCGTCCCGATATGGCGGCGCTTGCGGCTTCGAATGTTGACTTGCGTGCGATCGTGACCCATCCGCCCGTCCTGACATCAGCGGTTCCGTCATCAACACCCAACATCAGAACGGCGGTGTAATATCATGTGGTTCATCCCGATCGTTTTCATCGTCTTCCTGATCAGCGGCACCGCCTTTGCCTATCTGATGGGCTCGGTGTCGGTGCTGGCCTTTGTCGCCGTGGGCAAAACCCAGTTCCTGTCCATCATGCCACAGCGCATTTTTGCGCAGCTTGATGTTTTTGCCTTTATGGCGATGCCGATGTTCATCCTGACCGCTGAAATCATGAGCCGCGCAGGCGTCACGCGCAGCCTGATCGACTTTGCCATGTCCATCGTCGGGCGGTTTCGCGGCGGGCTTGGCCACGTCAACATCCTGACCAGCGTGTTCTTTGCGGGCATTTCGGGTTCGGCCATCGCAGACAGCGCCGCGCTGTCGCGCACCTTTGTCCCCGAAATGAAGGCGCGCGGCTACGATCCCTATTATGCCGGAGCGATTACAGCCGCCTCGTCCATGATCGGACCGATCATTCCGCCGTCGATCATCATGATTATCTATGGCGGCCTGACCGGCGCATCCGTCGCCGCCCTGTTCATCGCCGGTGTCGTGCCGGGGTTGCTGCTGGCGGCGGCCCTGATGCTGCTGAATGCGCTGATCGCCAACATCAAGGGGCACCCCGGCGGCAAATCGGACGATCTGCCGCAATTCCTGCCCAGCCTGCTGCACGCCGCACCGGCGCTGTGCCTGCCGGTAGTGATCCTGGGTGCGCTGGTCTTCGGCCTTGCCACCCCAACCGAAGGGTCGGCCATCGCCGTTATGGTCGCGCTGATCGCGGGCCAGTACTACAAGGGGCTGAACTGGAAGATGATCTTTGATGCCGTCGAGGCGACAGCCAAGATGACCGGCACCATCTTTATCATCCTCGCCGCCATCTCGGTGCTTGGCTATCTGGCCGGTCAGCTGGGCTGGTCGCAGGCACTGGCAAACTGGGTCGAATCCTTCGGGCTGACGGGCACGAAATACCTGTTCTTCCTGGTGGCCATCTTCCTGATCGCGGGCATGTTCATGGACACGCCCGTGGCGCTGACCCTGCTGATCCCGCTGTTTGCACCCCAAGCGCTGGCGCAGGGCATAAGCCCGATCCATCTGGGGATCGTGCTGTGTTTCAACCTGTGCGTCGGCCTGATTACCCCGCCGCTGGGCAAATGCCTGGTGGTCGTATCGGCGCTGACAAATCTGAACTACTGGCGGCTGGCCTATGCTGTGCTGCCCTTCATCGCCGTGCAGGTTCTGCTGCTGCTGGCGCTGGTCTACTGGCCTGCGCTTAGCCTGACGTTGCCGCAGCTGTTCGGCTTTTCCGTGAACTGAATAAGGGAGGACGACAAATGAAACTGACATCACTGACACTGGCCGCACTTATGGCCATGGCGGCCCCCGCCATCGCCGAGGTCAAGATTGCACTGGACGGCAAGCCCGATCTGGAACAATCGGGGTCTTACAACTGGGCCCATGCCTTTGGCAACGCGCTGAAAGACGCCGGGATGGAGGTGCGTGAAATGCCGCGCGACTCGGTCGGGAACGAGGCCGAGAAATTCGACCAGATTTCCACCGGATTGCTGGAGGTCTCTTTGTCCGACGTGCGCGCCATCGCCCAGATCGACCCCTTCGTTTATGGCGTGCGCTTGCCCTATATCTTTGATGATGCGGCGCATATGGACCGTGCGCTGGCTGCGGGCAAGGTCTTTGACCGGCTGAACGAAAAGCTGGCCGCCCAGGATGCAATGGTCGTTGCCTTTGTGCCGATCGGGCCGTCATCGGGCATTATCACCACAACCAAGGCCGTGCGCGCGCCTGCCGATATGGCCGACCTGCGGATGCGGGCATTGGATGACGCGCAGATTGCAATGTATCAGGCCTGGGGCTCGACCGGCACGGTGGTGCCCTGGGGTGAAGTGCCCGCAGGCCTGCAAACCGGCGTGATCGACGGCTACCTGAACTCGCCTTTCGTGCCGGTGATTTTCGGCCAGACCGATTTTGTCAGAAACTTCTCGGATGCGGGTGTGATTATCCCGATGCGGGCGATCCTGTTCTCGAAAGGCTGGTATGACGGCCTGAGCGACGACGAACGCGCTGCCGTCGATGCCGCCGTGGCGACAGCCGATGCCGCCAACCGCGCGTGGCTGGCCGAAGCGTCCGAATCCGGGCTGACCGCGCTTGAGGAAAAAGGCGTGACCGTACAGCGCCTGACCGCAGAAGAACGCGCCGTGTTCCGCGCAGCATCCAAGCCGGTGTATGAGTCGGACCTGATGCCTGCCGAAGACGTCAAGATCTGGACAGACCTGTCCGACAGCAACCGCTAAAAGCAACCGCCGGGCCCACAACCGGGCCCGGCATTTCCAGTGGAGACCGGCACATGCGCCACGTCATCATCTCGATCAGCAACAGCGTTCACGCCATCACGCGGCGGGCCGCGATTCTGGCTGTCTGCCTGATGTTCCTGACGGTCATGCTGCAAATCATTGCCCGCTATGTCTTTTCCGCGCCCCCGATCTGGACCGAAGATGTCGCCCGCTATGCGATGGTCTGGACCGGCCTGCTGGGCGCAACCCTGTCTTTCAAGACCCGCTCGGACGCGGTGCTGATGCAAAGCGTCTTTCCCAAACCGCCCCACATTCTGTCCGCACTTGGCGACGCCATCCAAAGCGCGGCCGTGCTGATTTTCGTCCTGCCGGTGGTCTATTTCTGCTTTGTGGGCCTGCGGGGCGGCTTTGCCAAAGGATATCTTGCCAGACAGTCGGGGCTGACCGCAGACACGCTTGGCATTCCGATGGTGTGGATTTCGGTGTCGGTGCCTCTGGCAATGATTATCATCCTGCTGCACCTCGCGGCCAGATGGGCCGGTGATACAGCCCGTGATACCACCCAGTCGCAGCTGGACTGATCTGGCAGGCAACAATCAACCATTGCGAGCGCAGAGGTTGCTGGCTAGAACACTCCCTGTCGGTTTCCGCAAGGAATCAAAAGGGAATCCGCCACCGGTCCGCCGGTGAACCGGAACTGCCCCCGCAACTGTAGGCGATGAGCGTGCAGCGATCATGCCACTGTGGCCCCGTGCCATGGGAAGGCCGCTGCCGTAACGACTCGCCAGTCAGGAGACCTGCCGACACCAAACGTAACGCGGCCCGGGCGGGGAGTCCGGGGAGGTGTCGAATGAAATTAATCCTGCGGTGCCCCCCGGCACCGGCCATCGCAAGCGCCCGTATGTCGACCGTTCCGGTTGCCGTGCAGGTCAGCCGTGGGTTCGCCATTCCCTCTTTGTCTCCGGGCGCATCACACACCGGAGACATACGATGTACAATAACACCCTGACGGCGGCCCTGCTGGGCGCGGTCTGTTTCGCGCCGATGGCGCAGGCCCAGACGAGCTATCCCCTGACGATCGAAAATTGCGGCGTCGACGTCACCTTTGACGCGGCCCCCGAAACGGCGATCACCGTCGGTCAGGCCGGCACCGAGCTGATGTATACGCTGGGACTTGGCGACAAGGTTGCCGGAACCTCGGTCTGGTTTACCAAAGTGCTGCCCGAGTTCACCGAACTGAACGCAGGCATCGAACGTCTGGCCGACAATGACCCCAGCTTTGAATCCGTGGTCGACAAGCGCCCCGATGTGGTTGTCGCGCAATATGAATGGCACATCGGCCCGCAGGGCATCGTTGCCACCCGCGACCAGTTTGCCGACCTTGGCATCGCGACCTTCGTGCTGCCCGCCGATTGCTGGGCCAAGGACAACAGCACCGGATCGGACGGCACCCGTCTGGCCATGTTCGAAATGGACAGCATCTATGCCGGTGTCACCCAGCTTGCGCAGATTTTCGACGTGTCCGAAAAAGGCGCGGCTCTGGTCGCGGATCTGAAAGCCCGCGAAGCGGCGGCCATCGAAAAGGCGGCGGCGCTGGATCTTGACGATGCTTCGGCCGTGTTCTGGTTCTCCTCCGCCGAGATGGACATCGACCCCTATGTCGCGGGCCGCAAGGGGCCTCCGGGTTACATGATGGACAAGCTCGGGCTGCGCAATGTCGTACAAAGCGACGAGGAATGGCCGGTTGTCAGCTGGGAAAGCATCGCCCGCGCCAACCCTTCGGTCATCGTCGTCGCCGAAATGGACCGGCGCCGTTTCGAGGCGGATGATGTGGAGAAAAAGCTGGAATTCCTGCGCAGCGATCCGGTGACCAGCCAGATGGACGCGGTCAGGAATGACCGTATCGTGATCCTGAATGCGCATTCGATGGACCCCTCGATCCGCAATGTCACAGCGCTTGAGACATTGGCCGAGGCCCTGCCGGAGTTTGATCTTCAATGAGTGATCTGGCTGCCCCCCGCGTCACAGGGCGCACACATGGGCTGTGGGTCGCGCAGGGGGCGGCCATATTGATACTGGCCGTTCTGGGCGGTGTCGTCATTGGTGAAACGCCGCTGCCGCTTTCGACGGTGGCGGCGGTCTTTGCCAACCGTATCTGGGACGCGGGGCTGGTCGTGGACCCCATCGACGCCGGCATCATCTGGAGCTATCGTCTGCCGCGCACCCTGCTGGCTGCCGCCTGTGGTGCGGGCCTTGCCCTGTCGGGTGTCGTTCTACAGGCTTTGGTGCGCAATGCGCTGGCCGATCCCTACTTGTTGGGCGTGTCCGCAGGGGCCGGAGCCGGTGCGGTTGCGGTCACCATTCTGGGCGTTGGCGGCGGTCTGCTGGGGATCTCGGGCGGGGCCTTTGTCGGGGCGACGCTGGCCTTTGCCGTGGTGGCAATGCTGGCACGCGCGGCGGGTGGCGGCTCGGCGCAGCTGGTGCTTGCGGGCATCGCCGGTTCGCAGCTGTTCAACGCGCTGACATCCTTTCTGATCGCCAAATCGGCAAATGCCGAACAGGCGCGCGGCATCATGTTCTGGCTGCTGGGCAACCTGTCGGGCGTGCGCTGGCCCGATGTGGTGCTGGCGGCACCCGTCACGGCGGTCGGCTTTCTGATCTGCCTGTGGTTTGCGCGGGCAATGGATGCGTTTTCCTTCGGCGTGTCCTCGGCGGCCTCGCTTGGCATCGCGGTGCGTCGGGTGCAGGTCATGCTGATCGGTGCCGTGACCCTGATGACCGCCACAATGGTCAGCCTGGTCGGCTCCATCGGTTTCGTGGGCCTTGTGATCCCCCATGCCATGCGCTTTGTCGTCGGGCCACGGCATGCGCGGCTTGTGCCTGCCTCGGCCTTGGCGGGGGCGGTGTTTCTGATCGTGGCGGATATCGCCTCGCGCATGCTGATCCCCGGTCAGGTTGTCCCGATCGGCGTGGTCACGGCTTTGGTCGGTGCGCCGGGCTTTGCGCTGATCCTTGTGCGCAACCGGAGACGGCAATGAGGCTCACAGCGAAATCCGTTGGCTGGGCGGCCGGAGCACGCGGCATTGTACAGGATGTCTCGCTGGAGATCGCCCCCGGCGAAACATTCGGCCTGATTGGCCCCAATGGCTCTGGCAAATCCACGCTGCTGCGTCTTTTGGCGGGGCTTTTGAAACGCCCTTCTGGCACCGTTCTGCTGGACGACCAGCCGCAAACCGCGCTCAGCCGGCGCGACATTGCCCAAAAGATCGCCGTCGTGGAACAAATCGCGGAAACCTCCGAGGCGCTGTCGGTGCGCGATGTGGTCGAGCTGGGGCGCACACCATGGCTGTCGGCCCTGTCCCCCTTTGGCGCGCAGGATCGCGCCATTGTTGCGCAGGCGCTGGATGCCGTGGGCATGGCCCATATGACACACCACCGCTGGGCGACCCTGTCGGGCGGTGAACGCCAGCGGGTGCAGATCGCGCGGGCACTGGCGCAGCGGCCTCGTCTTTTGATGCTGGACGAGCCGACCAACCATCTGGATATCCACCACCAGCTGTCGCTGTTGCGGCTGGTGGGCAATTTGCCGGTCACGGTGGTCATGGCGCTGCATGATCTCAATCAGGCGATGGGATGTGACCGTCTTGCGGTGATGGACGGCGGGCGGGTCATCGCCTGCGGACGCCCCGAAGAGGTGCTGAGCACCGCGCGGCTGGCGTCGATCTTTCGCGTCCATGCCACCCGCCTGCGCGACCCCGCCGACAACGCAACCGTCTTTCGTTTTCAATGCCCCGAAGCGTGACCGCGCACGCTTTTGGTCAAATTCTCACCAATGTGCCCATTTGAAACCAGGTCCGATTAATCGCCTGTAAAGGCCGCCGGTGTAAACGGTGCCCGGGAAACCTGTGACAACGCACAAAGGAGAGTTTTGTGATCCCCCCTACCAATGATCCCGTATGGATGCGCGCGCTGAAATCAGACCGCGAACTGTCGTCCGCGACGTTGGCGACAAAAATACTGATGACCCGCCTGCGTCGGGAAGTGCAGACCGAACCGGGCTCTATCGGTAACAAAATCGCGGAATTGCACGCCTATTTTGTCAAAAACAGCTTTGCTGTCAAAGACATCGCCATTTTCTAAGAGGTCTGGAATGAAAAACGCAATGATGACTGTCGCGGATGCGGCGAAACGAATTGAGGACGGTGCCGTGCTGCTGATTGCAGGCGACGAAGCGGTGCTTGCCGCCCTGCCAACCGGACATTGGATTGGTGGCACCTCGCTTTATTTTGTGACCGACACCGGCGGCCGGCTTGACCGGGACCACGTTTTTGTCACCGAGATTGACGAGGCGACAGATGCCCGAAGCGTGCTGCGCACCGGCAATGACCTGCCCGACCTGGCGCGGGACCGGTATGACAGCGGCATAACCATGATCCTGGTCCCCGCATTTTCCTCTGCCCATGCAGACTTTGCGATCCATGGGGCGTCCTATGACGGTCTTTTCGATCAACCCCTGATGGGCTGGGTCACCGGCGTGCATCTTGATGACATTGGCACAGTCAGCCCGAAGGTCTTTGATGGCGCAACGGGCAAAGCCTATGACGAGGGCGCGCTGCTTTTGCATGTTGCCCTGCCCCGGGGGGCCGCCACCGATCTGGATATCGTCAATATCTTCGAGCAGGACCCGGGCGCGGACACGATCGTTTTTGACGAGACGGGTTTTGACGTGACACAGGCCACGGTCAACGGCCAGAAAGTGGATTTTGCCGCCTATGTCGCCGAAAACGGGATCGACGTTAAGCTGCCCCTGGTCGCCAATTATTCGGGCGCCATGATCAATGTTTCGTTCCGTGCGGTCGACGCCAGTGCAGGCAAGGTCGCCTTTTATGCCCCCGTCGTGGCGGGTGTTGAATACCGGCTGGCGAAACCTTCCGGCTCTTATGCGCAGACTTTTGCAGAACAGATCTCGGGGGATGGCAGCACCCAGTTGTCATGCAATTGCATCCTGAACTATCTTTATGGCGAACTCGAAGGCGAGACGACCGGATCTTATACCGGGCCAGCGACCTTTGGCGAAATCGCCTATATCCTGCTGAATCAGACCATGGTGCGGATGCAGGTCGATACCGGGGAACAGCGCGCAGTGGCCTGACCCTAGCCAAAACGCTTTGGGGCAAAGCAGGTCTTTGCCCTTTGGCATTTCCGGCCCGTTCACACGCCGTCAATCAATATGTCCAGCGCCCGCTTCAGCGCGTCCCGCTGCTCTGCCAAAGACCCGACAGCCTCGCGCAACTCGGCCCCCGGCACCGCCGCCAGTTCCTGAACCCTGACAATCCACATCATGCCGTCAAATTCAACCGCCGGCGTCAGGCCCGGAAAGGCCGTGTAGCGCCCCGCCTCGCGCAGGGGTGCAACAACGCGCGAGGCGTCGATGCCAATCAGATCGGTCTGCAAATCCACAACCAGCTGCCCGCCGGTCAGGCGAAAAATGTCAAACTGCGCCACCTAAAAACTTCGAAACTGCGCCAGCGGCAGGCCCTCCTGGGCCACCTCTTCGGCATAGGCGTCGATCGCGGCCTTGTTTTCCAGACGCCACAGCCGGTTGCGTTCAACCTTGGACGCTTCGGCAATGGCCGCCTCTGCGACGCGCGACATGTTCAGGCCCAGCGTGCGCGCGGTTTCCGCGACATCCGCATCCAGCGTCAGATTCACCTTTACACGTCCCATTTTGGCCTCTCACAGAATGCGTATACATCAGGAGTATATAACCTGCGCCCACCATTTCAACCATCGCCCACCAGAATAAACGGCGCCCAATAGCGCGGGTGCGCGTATTTCACCTGTGGGTCGTCCCGCATCAGCCGCAGCATCGACCGGCGCAGCGCAGCGCTACGGGGCACCCCGGCCTGCATTTCGGCCACCATGCCCGTGGTCAGCACCGAGGTCGCATAATCATCCACCGGCCAGTGCGACACCAGTATCGACCGCGCCCCCGCATAGATGAACGACCGCGCCAAACCCGAAAGCCCTTCGGCCCCCGGCGTGCCATCGCCCGAGGCGGTGTTGCAGGCCGACAGGATAATCAATTGCGCCGACAGCCGCAGCCCCGCCGCCTCGGTCGCGGTCAGCAACGCATCGTCTTGCGGCCCCGGCGCGCCCGGCGGGGTGAACACCAGTGCAGGTTCCGCCAGCCCCGACAGCTCGCCCGCCAGCAGCCCGTGGGTGGCAAAGGCGACGATATCCACATCGCGCAAATCCGCGCCACGCACAGCGGTTTCCGTGGCCGCGCTCCCCAGAAACAGATCCGTCGCGGCAGCGCCTGTCAGCTGCGCCAGCCGCCGCAGTTCCCGCGCGGTGCCCGGCAGCGGCGCCAACCCCGCCACACCGCTCAACTGTTCGAACACGCCGCGACTGACATAGGCGCCGTCCGTCACCATGCCGGTCGGCGCATCGCTGTCGCGATAGGCAAAAACCGGATCGCCAAAGCCCACAAACGGGCGGCGCGGCCCACCCAGATCGGTCTTGTCCACCTTGCGCCGCAAGGCCCGCAGGCTGGACACATTGGGCAACACCGTCATTGCCGCCCGCCCGATCAGCCAATCGGTGTCGCGCAGCGCCTGCGGGTCTGCATCGTCGCCCACGGGCGCGCTGGCCACCAGCAAGCCAAAGGGCAGCGCGGTCAACGGCCCGTCCGGCACCACGATCAGATGGTCCGCCCCGTCAATGACCGCCGCCAGCGGGGCCAGCAGCTTTTGATACAATCCATAGGCAACCGCGCGGTCAAAGCCGTCTGCCGACACGCCGATGCTGGTGTCCTCCTCCAGCGCCGCCGCCGAGCGGTTCTGAGTCGTCACGTCCAGCATCCGCCGCAGCAGGCTGATCTGCGCCACCAACGCGTCCTGTTCGAAATTGGCCGCATGCCAGTCGGCTGCGTCAGGCGAAATCGCCCAGACAAAGGAGTCAAATTCAGAGGTCAGCGTGACAATCATCACCTCGCCCGGATGCAGGGTTTTCTGCACTTCGGCCACGCTCATCGGGCGCGGGTTGGTCAGCTCGCGAAACGCCGGAAACCCGTCTTCAATGCGCGCATCCAATGCGGCGATCTGCCGGCGGATGTCATTCAGACTGGCGCGCGCGCGGTCGATCTCGGCCTCGGCGGCGGCGCCGCGGGTGCCGACCGCATGGGCAAGCGCGCCCTGGTCGGCTTCGGCGCGGTCACTCAGGTCGCTGCGTTCACGCAGCAAGGCCGCCAGCGCGGCATTGCCCGCCTGTTGTCGCAGCGCCGCCTGCTGCAACGCCGCGCCCGCCACGCTGGAAGTGGCACGTTGCAGCGTCAGGAACACGTCGTCGCGGATCTGTTCCCGCGTCTGTGCCGGGGTCAGTTGCGCCAGCCCCCCCGTGGCCCACAAACAGGCCCCGCATATAAACAAGGCGCGCAGGATTGCCCCCGCGCGCCCCGTTATTGTGTGGGCAATCACGCCCGGCCTCAGTTGGTCAGGATGTAATAGCTGTTGCGCTTGCGGCCCTGGTTGGCCACGGCAACCAGGAAATACCCGTCCCATGCCGGTGTGAACGAGCAATAGATCTTGTCGGTATAGGTCTTGTCCAGACAGATGGTGTTGCCGTTCTCGTCGGTGACCAGCAGGTCAAGGTTCGCATCACCGTCACCCACAATAGCCAGCTCGGCAAAACGGCCGCCGTAGAAGGGCACTTTGAACAGGTCGACCTTGCCCGCGGGCAGTCGCGACAGGGTGCGCGACGCGCCCCCGATACGGCCCCGCGAACCTTCGGCCTGCGCGTCCTCGATCAGGCCGGTCACGGCAGGATCACCGCCCGCATATTCCAGCGCGGCTGTCAGCATGGCGTCGGCGTCCATCGGCGCATCGGCCCCGTCGGCCTCTTCTGTCACTCCGGCCATGTCTTCGTTGTCAGAGGTGGTTTTTTCACGCTCGACATCCTTGGCATCGACCCCCTGCATGATCTGCGCAGCGGCCAGCGCGGCGACGGCATTCTTGCCCTCCTGCGCATAGGCGAACAGGTCTTGTGCCAGCGCGACCTTGCCAACGGCGCTGACCTCGGCGGTGGCTTCGGTGGGCTGCACATTCTCGCCGGACTTGTCCTGTGCAAAACCCGTGATCGGTGCCATCGCAAGGGCTGCGGCCCCCATCATCGAGATTAAAGTGGTGCGTGTCATCAGTAGAAATCCTTTCAATTAAAGACAGTTCAGGGTTAGGCAATTGATAAGATCATGTCAGCGTAACTGCGCGTTTTCCAGACATTTTTTATGACAAACACCGTCAGGAATACCTTACCTTTGGCGGAAGATGCCCCTTATTCTTGCTGGGGTTGAATTTCTGCCAGCGACTGGCTCAGAACCCAGCCAAACACCGCCTCGTCCACCGCGCGCGCGCGGTCCTCGAAGGGTTGGCGCGCCACTTGCGCCCCGTCGGTGGCATAGCGGTCATAGCGATCGAACCACAATGCGTTCGACTGCGCGATGTCGGCATAGGCCGCCTGCGGTTGCGACTGGTTGTGGTGAAAGGTCGCGCGTTTGCGCAGGGCTTCGGTCATGGTCTGGCCCCCCTTGTATTCAGGATAAGGCACCGCAGCGACAGCGCTGTCAAAGGCAACGGCGGCCTGTTCACTTTCTCCCAACTGGGCCAGAATATCGGCGTATTGCAGCCGCAAGCGCATGGTGTTGGGCGGGGTCAGTCTGGCCATCATCTCGGTCTGCCCCAGCGCCTCTTCGATCACGGTGCGGGCCTCGTCCAGCCGCCCCTGAAACGTGCGCGCAAAGGCCTGCGCCTGACAGACTTCGGCCCAATAGGCAGGCCCCCATGTTTCGGGATCGCGCGCGTGATAGGCCTGCGAAATGATGCTTTGCGCCAGTTCCGGGTTGCCGCTGCCCCAGACCAGCCAGCCATAGGACACCGACAGAAACGCCGCCGTGCCTTCCTGATGCCAGGGCGACTTGCGATAGCTTTCCAGCGCCCCGCGGGTCAATTCCGCGGCTTCGGCCACCTCGCCACGCTGCGACAGCGCCGAGGCATAGGCGAAGCGCGCCGCAATGCTCCACTGGTGTTCCTCTGGCAGCATCGACGCCAGCGACCGCAGATGAAACGCCATCGTCTGAAAGCCCCGTTCGGTCAGCATCGCGTCGGGGTCGGCGTTCAGCGCGAACATCTGGGTGCTGACCAGCGCCAGCCCACGGTCGGGCGTTGCTTCAAGCTGCTCTGAAAAGGCAACCACAAAAGTCCGCGCCCGTTCCAGATCATCCAGTTCCAGCGCCATGTTCAACAGCCCCAACCCCAGGACAACGCCCCAGGGTTCTGTCGTGACACGGGCAAAATCCGCATCCGCATGGTCAAAATAGACCTGTGCCGCTGCCGCAATGTCGCCCGCATAAAACGATTGCGTCGCGCGCAGCATCCGCACGTTGGCCTGTATCATGTCGGGCAGGTCATCGCGCGCCTCAAGCCGCGCCAGCGGCGGCAGTGCCTGGTCCACGTCATAGATGCGCGCATACAGCATCAACAACGCTTCTGCGAAATCCGGCTCCCATGCGTCGGCCGCCAACTGGTCCTCTTCCTCCTCGGCAGCCGCCTTGCGCGCGCGGGCCAGCTGCGCCTGCCCTTCCCCCACATCGCCCAGCATCGCCGCCAGAAAGGCGCGGTTCAGTGCAACTATCGCCGTCGGCACCTCCTTCGCCGCATCCGCGCGCGCCAGCACTTGCGAAATCAGCGCATAACGCCCCGCAAGAAAGGCCGAAATCACATCGGCACCGTCTGCCGTCAGAAACAGCTCGCCGGGGCGGTCCAGACCCAGTTCGCCCGCATAGACAAAGCGGGCCGGATCCACCAGCGCCTTGTCCATTTCGGCAGCCAGTTCCTGCGCCGCAGGGTTGTTCGCCGACCGCGTCTGGCGCACCGCGACATAGGCCCGCTCAAGCGCCTCTTGCGCGATCAGCGCCTCGCCCATCTGAAGCGCGGCAATCCAGATCACCTGTTCCAGCGCCGAGCGGACGGGCGCAAATTCTTCGTCCTGCCCGCCGGGCACCGCATCCAGTTCGCGCAGTGCCGCTTGCGCGGTGCGCAGGGCGGCGGGAAAATCATGCTGAAGGTTGCGAATCCCCGCAAGGTTCTGCGAGGCCCAGAAATATTCGCGCGAGCCCGGCGCGTGCGCGCGCATGTGATCCATACGGGCCTGAAGGATCGGAATCGCGCGGTCAAAGTCTTTGTTGTCGGCAAAAATCCGGCCCAGCATTCCATACAACAGCTGGTATTCGGCCATGTCGCCTTCGTCCGAGGTTTTCATGAAATCAGCGACCAGACGGGCGTCGTCCAACAGTCCGGGGGCGTGGGTCTCGTTCGAGCGGCGGGCCTGAAAATCCAGCAGCCACAGCCGCAGGTACAGACCGTCGGTGCCGCCAGGGCGGTCCAGAAACCCGTCCAGCAAATCGCGCCGGATTTCCGCCGCGTCAGGGGCCAGCGCACGGGTCGCCGCCTGCGCCAGCAAATAGGACGCCTCGGTGATGTCTTTGCCATCCACATGCGTGCCCGGCTCAAGCCCCAGTGACACAAAGCTGCGCAGCACCGCTTCGGCGGCGGTATAGTCTTTCAGGTAATACAGCGCCTGCCCCAACAGCAGCATCGCCTCGACCCGCATCGCGCCGCCGTGTTCGGCGGGCGTGTCCAGTGCGGTGACCATCGGCGCGGCCACTTCGGCGGCCTGTTCATAGTACCGCAGTCTGATCGCCAGCCGCGTCACCAGAAGGTCAGGCACCCAGAACCCTTTGTGATCGCCCATGAAATCGGCATATTTGTCGACTTCGGTGTTCAACGCCTCGGCGGCGGCCATGGCCTCGGCGCGCCTGCCGCCATAGAACGCATCCTGTATAGCCTTCGAACGTTTCAGGATCCATTCGGCATAGCTGTCGGGCGTATGGTCCTGCGCCACAGCAGCAGGTGCCAGCCCAACCGCCAGCACCAGTGCCAAGATGCAGGACCGCGCGCCCATCAGTTCGCGTTGATCGTCTGGTCCAGCCACGGCAGGTAATTCGACACCCGCGTATAGGCCGAGAATTGCGCCGTTTCCAGACAGGACTGTGTGGCCTGATTGCTCAGACCCCAGCTGACGATACCCGCCTGAATGAACGTCCCGTCCTCAAGCGGCACCACCAGCGGCCCGCCGCTGTCACCCGAGCATGACCCCTTGCCGCCACCAAAGGTGCCCGAGCAGATCATGTTTTCGGTCATCGGTTCGCGGACATAGGTGATCAGCTCCTGCCAGACCTTCTCGGCCTCGCTGTCCTTCAGCCCGAACGCCTTGGCGGCATAGCTCAGCCCCTCGGCGGCGGCCTTGGCGCGGCCTTCCAGCATGACCTGGTTGCACTGGTCGCGCGACAGCATCTGGATCTCGGCCTGACGCATCATCTCGGTGCGTTTCGCGCCTTCGATCAGGCCCCAGCCGGTGACGACGGTGCGCACGCCGGGCTGGTCCAGCAGGTCGCCGAACGCGGCATCCGGCACCTTGATCGTCTGGTAAGGCACCTTGGGCGCGCGGGCCAGTTTGATCAGGGCGATGTCGTTGTCGAACTCGGTCCCTTCATAGCCGGGATGGCGATAGATCGCCTCGACCGGCACCGCGTCGCCCTTGCCTTCGGCAATCTCGTTGGTGCCGACCAGCACCGAAATCGCCCGCGGGGCAAGGTCACGGTAGACGCCGTTGGGGTCCTGCATGTGGATGCAATGCGCCGCCGTCAGAACCCATGTGTCCAGCACCATCGACCCGCCGCAAAACTGCGCGTCCACGGTCCGGGGCTGGCCCGCGATCAACAGGGCCACCTGCCAGGGCCACGCGCCCTCGGCGGCCTCTTCACCGCCGATCACACGGCCTGCGCTGTCGGCCTGCTGTGCCGCGGCCTCGGCCTTGGCGCCGCTTTCGGCAAAGGCAAAGGGCGACGCCTGCGCGGGGGGTGTTTCGGGCAATTCCAGCGTCTGCGCGTTCAGCGCCAGCGGCAGGGCCAATGCGGCCATCACTGCGGGTAGAAATCTCATTTGGGTCAGTCTCCTGTTTGGAATGGGGTCAGGGTCAGGTCCAGCCGGTGTACCGACAGGTCCGCGCCCTTGGGTTTCAGTGAAAATCCACGGCTTTGCGCCGGATCGGTGACGCTGGCCATATATTCGGCCACAGCCCCCATGCTGCTGGCGGGCAATCCGCCGCCGCCCAGAAAGGCAAGGGTGGTGCGCATGCTGCCGGGGTCTGCGGGGACCGACACCACGATCACCTGTTCATGCAGCACCGCATCGGCCACCAGCGCAAAGTCCATCTGCTGGCTGCCGCCGGCCTCGATCCTGTTCGACAGGTTGCGGGTGGGCCACAGCGTGTCGATGCTGTTGTCGGCGTTGATGTACAGGACCGTCACGTCCTGCATCCCGCCGGTGGTGTTGTCATAGCGCAGGCCCAGCACATCGCAGCTGTGCGCGCTGGCCCGTCCGGTCACCGGCTGCGGCGTGCCGTCGGGCGTGGCGCATTTGCCGCCGCGCATCCGCCCCGCGGTCAGGGTAAAGCTGACGGTCGGGCCGGTGGGGCCAAGGGCAAAGCCGGTCTTGACCGCCCCCTGCGCCATCTGCGCCAGCGCCTTTTCCAGCCGCAAGCGTCCCACGGCAAGCCCGATGCGCTGCGCCAATGCGTCGGTATCGCCCGCGCCCAGCCGGATGCTGGTGCCGTCACCGCCCGCGTCCAGCACGCCATCGGGACCGATCAGCGCAAATTGCGCCCCGTCCCAGACCACGCGGTGCGACGGGGTGGCGGCGTCCAGCGGCACGTCCACGCGCGCGGCCAGCGCGTCAAACCCATCCGTCAGATGCGCCTGCGCCTCGGCGCTGAAGTTCAGCGCGATCGAGGTGTCCAGCGCGCGGTCGGTGATCTGGGCATAGGCGACCTTCTCGGTCGGAAAGGGTTCCAGATACCGCAAATCCGCCTCGGTCGCGCGGACTTGCGTCACCTCGGCCTGACCGGCGGGGCTGTCGTCCAGCTGTCCCGCGTACAGCGCCACGATGCTGCCTTTGGTCACGCCGCCCAGCAGCCCCGCGCGCAGGGTCTGGCCGTCGACCTGCATCCGCAACAGTCCGGGCGCATCGCCGCCGATCACCGGCGCATCTGCCAGCGGTCCCTCGACATCGGGCGTCTGCGCCGCCTGCCCGCCCGCCGTGCGCATCCGCGCGGCGGCGGCTTGCACAAGGGCGGTATAGGTGATGTCGGGCACCTCTTGCATGACCGAGGTCAGCGCACGGGTGAAATCGCCGTGCCACAGGCGCGCGTCACCGACGGGGTATTCAAACGCCCGCTGGTCGGACTGCGCCGCATAAAGGAACACATAGTCGCCTGCGGGGGCCTGCCCCTGCCCCACCGCATCGCTGACCTGATCGTCAGGCAGGCCAAGCTGTGCCGGCGTGATATACCGCGCCCGCACGTCCGTCTCTGGCCCCGCGCGAAAGCCGGTGCCCGAGTGGCAGGCGTCCAGGATCGCCACCAGCTGCACCCCCTGTGCTGCGGCCTGTTCGGTGAAGGTGCCGAATTCGTCGTCCAGAATCGCGTTTTCGACCGCACCGATGCCACCGTTCCAGCCGCGCGTGTCGCGGGGCAGGAAAATCTCGTCCATGCCGCCGCCCTCGTCGCCGTTCAGGTCGGGGGCCTGCGCGCCGTGGCCCGAGAAATAGAACACCACCGTGTCGCCATGGGCCGAGGCCGCAATCGCCCCGCCCAGGGCGTCCAGTATCGCCACACGGTCCGGCAGCCCGCGCACCGCGCCATCGGGCACCCGCGCCGCCGCGTCAGACAGCACCGTGATCGCCGCCGCCGCGACACCGCGCCGCATCAGCGTGTCGGCCATCAGGCCCACGTCGTTGACCGGCCCCTGCAAATCCGCATCAAGATACAGATAATCCCCCACCCCCACCAGAACCGCGCGGGTTTCGGCGTGGGTGCCAAGCGGCCACAGAGCCAGCAGCAAAGGGATCAGTCGCGTCATCATGCCGGCAGGTTACGAAGGGGAAAGCGTTCCGTCTACGGGGCTGTTCAATCCTAACAGCGTTTTTCACATTCGGGCCAAGCCTCTGGCCCGCAAACACAAAAGCCCCCACACCATCGCTGGTATGGGGCGCGATTTCACACCTTTAAGGCGAGTGAACCCCGCGGGCGGCCACGTCGCGGCTGTGGTTTTCAGCTCGGTGCGGCAGGTCGAGGCCCGTCAGTTCCCCGGCGTGATCCGCCGCGCCCCGATGCGCCGCGCATCCGCAGGGGCGGGCACTGCGTCAATCGCGCGCAGAAAGCCGTTGAATTCCGGCGTCAGCCGCGTCGCCTGTTCGCCCGCCGCAATCACCGCGTCCACCTGTGGCGTTTCCAGCCGCAGGCGCGTGGGGATTTCGTTCAGATCGTCGCGCTGGTCGTTGTCCAGCACCTCGAACGACACCTGCCCCACGAACAGTTTCACGTCCTTGCAATCCCAGCCCGCCAGCGACCCGCGCAACGCCCGCACCCGCGCGGCAGACAGGCTGCACCGGTAGTCGATCAGGTCGTCGGCATATTGGTCCAGCGTCAGCCGCAGCACGTCATAGCCCACACGCGTCGCCGCCCCCATGGACGAATTGGCAATCGCCATTCCCAGCTGCACCCCGCCCGGACCGCGCAGCCGCTGGTTCCATTTGTAATCCTGCTGCACGCCCGCGTTGGCCACCAGAAACAACATGCGGTTGACGCGTACGGCCTGTTCCTCGGTCATCGGGCCGTAAGCGGTCTGCGATTTCACCCGCGCCACCGACAAACCCGTGGTGCCGAAATTGTCGGTGATCGCGCCGTCCAGCAGCTTGACCAGCTTGATCTTGTCCGGGTCGCGGTAGGTTTCCAGCGCCTTGCCATAAGCCCGCAGCGCCGAGGTGCTTTCGGGATTGAACCGCGCCGCGGTCAGCCAGTCGGGTTCGGAATAATCGCAGCCTTCGCGGTGCGCGGCCAGCGTGATCGGCGCGAACACCAGCGGAAAGGCGGCCGAGGCGGCAACAGCTTCGGACACGGGCAGATCGGCCAGATTGGAACACAGCGCGTCAAAGGTTTCCTGCGAGAACAGGAACGGCGTGTTGTTCGCCACGTCCGAGGCGTTGATCCACGTCGTCGCATAGCCCTTGGCCCACAGGTCGCGGAAGGTGGCCTTGTGCAGGATGCTTTCATCCAGGAACCGCGCAAAGGTCTTGCGCCCGTTGGCCCCGCCCGACAGCCCCTTGACCAGCGTCACCGGGTTCCACACGGCGGTGGCCATGTATTTTTCGGCGTTCTGGATCAGGTATTGTTCGCGGTAGACATCCAGCCCCCGCGGCCCGTGCAGCCCGTAATAGGCCGCCGTGACCGACCCGCCCGACACGCCGGTGACCAGCCGCACATGTTGCAACAACCCGTCGGGGTTTTCCGCCGTGCGCGTGGCATCGCGCAGCGCCTTCAGCATCCCGTAAGAAAACGCCGAGGCCCGCGTGCCGCCCCCGGAAAAGGCCAGCCCGATGAACACGTCGTCCCGCCCCATCAGGTTGCCGCCGAATGCGGGTTCCTGCACCGATCCGGGGTCGGCCAGATAGGGGTTGATCGGCGGGTTCAGCGCCGAGCAGGCCGCAAGAACCATGGCGCAGAACAGCGCCGTGCAAAGCCGGATATGAATCATTTCAGGCGCCCCCAAGCGCATGTGGAAAATGGATTAAGCAGCTATTCCTGCGTGGAAAAATGCAAGGCTTCGACTTCGATTGCAAATCCTTTTTCGGTGGCGGGCGCACGCGGGATCGCCCCGTGGCGCAATGCAATCGCCCGCACCAGCGACAGACCCAGCCCGTGCCCCGGTTTCGACCCCGTGTCAAAGCCGCGTGCAAAGGGCGTGAACAACTGTTCGCGCAACGTCGCGTCCACCCCCGGCCCGTCGTCCTGCACGCGCAGGCGCACCTTGGCCCCGTCGCGACGGACGGTGACGGCGATGGTGTCGCCGGGGCGGGTGTATTTCAGGCCGTTCTCGATCAGGTTGGACAGCAGTTGTGCCAACAGGTGCTCATCGCCCAATATCTGCGTGTCAGGGTCGATTTGCGTGGTGATCCTGCGCCCCTCTTCCTCGGCGACGGGCTGGTACAGCTCGACGATACCGGCGGCGATCTGGCCCAGATCGACGGGATGCAGCGTGGTGGTATTGCCCGCCTCGGCGTCCATTTGCGCGATGCTCAGCAGGCTGTCGAACAGGCGGATCGTGGCGCGGATCTCGTCGTCCAGCCCCGCGCGCGCCACCGCGTCCAGATCCAGCGCGTCCAGCCGCGTGCGGATGCGGGCCAGCGGTGTGCGCATTTCGTGGGCCACCGCGTTGCCCAACCGTTGATGCGCGTCGAACAGATGCGCGATGCGTGCCAGCATGGCGTCGATGTGGTCGGCCAGTTCGGCGTGTTCCGACCCGCCCTCGCGCGGCATCCGCAGGCCCAGGCCCCCTGCCCCGCCGACCTGCGCCAGCGCCGCGTTCATCCGCGCCGTGCGCCACTGTGCCTGCCGCGCCACGCCCCATGCGGCGGCCAGCCCCGCGACCAGCATCGCCAGGCCAAAGGCGGCAAAGACGCGGCGCATCTGGGCCAGCGTCTGTTCCACCGGCAACAGGCTGACCCCCACCAACAGGCCAAAGCCGCCGCGCAAGTCCTGCGCACGGGCCAGATAGGGGCGCCCGTCGATCTGGACCTGCTGCGCGGTGTCCTGCACCGCGATGCCATCGGGCCAGCCGTCCAGATTGCCCGCCAGCACCGCGCCCGCCCGGTCGGTCAGCACATAGACGCTGCCCGCAGGGTCGCCGCGCGTGCTGCGATAGGCGATCGCCTCGCGCAGGGCGACGATGCGGCGCTGGTCATAGAGGGCGGCAAACCCCTGCGCCTCGGCCAGCAGGCGGGTCTGCACAGCCTCGACCAGCCGCGCGCGCAACTGCGATTGCAGCACCAGCACCCCCGCCACCGCCATCACCAGCGGCACCAGCGCCACCAGCGCGACCGAACGGAAGGTGCCGTTCCTCATGCCCCGTCCGGCCCGAACCAATAGCCCGCCCCGCGTGCGGTGTGGATCCACGCGCGGTTGGTGTGCTGTTCCAGCTTGCGGCGCAACCGGCCCACATGCACGTCGACCACATTGGTTTGCGGATCGAAATGCAGGTTCCAGACGTGTTCCAGCAGCTGCATCCGGCTGAGCGGGGTGCCTGCGTGGGTGGCGAAATACATCAACAGTTCGAATTCCTTGGGCGACAGGGGAATATGATCCTGTCCGTGATGCACCGTGCGCGCCTTGACGCGGATTTCAAGCCCGTCGAACACCAGAAAATCGTTGTCCATGGGCTGTGCCTTGGTCCGGCGCACCAGCGCGCGGATGCGGGCGCGCAGCTCCTCGGGGGCAAAGGGTTTGGCAAGGTAATCATCGGCCCCCCGGTCCAGCCCGTGACTGCGGTGGCCTGCGTGCGCCAATGCGCTGACCATCAGGATCGCGCCGATGGTGCCCGCGTGCCGCAGTTCGGCCAGCATGTCGATGCTGTCGCCGTCGGGCATCATCCGGTCCAGGATCGCCAGCGGGAACTGCCCCGTTCGCGCGGTGGCAAGCCCTGCGGCGCATGTCGTCTCTAACACGGGGGTATAGCCCAGTTCGCTACATGCCTCGGCCAATGCGCGGGCCATGTCGGCGTCGTCCTCGACGATCAATATTCTGCCTGCCTCAGTCAAAGCTGACCACCTCCATGTCCAGCACGTTGGCACCGCTGGCCAGACGCAGCGCCGGGCCGTCCTCCCACGGGTCCAGCAGGTAATGCCGCGTCGCCCCGTCCGGCAATGAGATGCGCAGCAAGACCGCGCTGTCAAAGGTAAAATTGCGGGTCCAACCGTCGGGCAGATCGGTAATGGCGGTGCCGTTGATCGCGACGATCCGGTCGCCCCCCGTGAGACCTGCAAAGAACCCTGCGCCCTGATTCACAACCGCGCGGATGGTGCCGTCGGGGTCCAGAACCAGCCCCATGTCGGTCAGCTTGTACTGATCGCGGCGCTGGACCTGTTGCGGGGTGGCGGGGGTGATGTCGGATTGGACCACGACACGCGAAACCACCAGTGTCAGAGCCTGATTTCCCCGCTGCACGCCCAGCCGCACCTCTGCGCCCCCCTGTGCCAGCGCAAAGGCCAGATCGCCCGGCATGGTGATCGCATGATCATCCACCATGGTCAGGATATCGCCCGCCTGCACCCCTGCCAGATCGGCGGGTGTGTCGGGCTGCACCTGTTCCACCAGCGCGCCGGTGCCGTCATAGCCCAAGGCCGCCTTGATCCGCGGGACCAGCGGGCGCAGTTGCACGCCCAGCGGCGGATGTTCGGGCAGTGGGCCGCGCGCCACAAAGTCGCTTACGTCCGCCACCGGCACGGCGTAAGCGATGCCGACAAAGAACCGCGAACCGTCACTGATACGGGTGTTTATGCCCAGAACGTCGCCTGCGGCATCCACCAGCGGCCCGCCGCTGCTGCCCGGGTTGACGGCTGCGGAATGTTGCAGATAGCCCACGGGCTGCGTCGAGTCGATCTGGCGGGACAGCGCCGAGACGATCCCCTGCGTCAGGGTAAACGCCGCCTCAAGCGGGGCGCCGGTGGCAAAGACCCCCTGCCCGACCGCAACGCCGGACGCAGGCTGCAACACCGCATCGTGCGGCGTGGCCAGTTGCAGCACCGCCAGATCGCGCAGCGGGTCCACGGCGATCACCGTGGCGTCGATGCGGGTGCCGCCTTGGGTCACGACCACCACCTGCGCGGCCTTGCCGACCACATGGGCGTTGGTCACGGCGCGGTCATTGCTGCCAAAGACAAAGCCCGAGCCGAGGAAACGGTCCCGCCCGTCGGCGCTGCGCAGCATCAGGGTGGCCTCCAGCACGTGGGCGGCGGCCTGTGGGGCCATCTGGGCGGTGGCAAAGCGGGGCACTGCCGCCATACATATTAAAATAACAAGCAATATCAGACGCATATACAATCTTTCATCAATCTGCACAAACCCTAGACCGGAAATCGCCCCCGTACATGTGAAAAATGCCGTCATGAAAATTCGCCCGCTTGGCAGGTCGCGCATGCATCGCTAACTTTGACTTAATTCCAGACCAAAACCTATTTTCAAGGATGTTCCCATGACCCGTTTCACCACCCTGACCGCTGCCCTGATCCTGTCGGCCCTGCCCGCGCTGGCCGCCGACCCCGCGCCGCTGAAACAGGCCGAAGCCAGCCGCGTTATCTATGACACTGGCGTCGCCACCCGCGATCCGCTGCTGGTGCTGGCCGCCGCCAAGATGCGCCGGGGTCTGGGCCTGTCCCCCACCGACCGCATGGCCGAGGATGGCACCCCCGGCGACGGCGCGCTGGATGCCGATGCGATGCTGGCCACCGCGCGGGATCTGGCGGCAGGCGACGACATGATGCTGGGGTTGATCGACGACGTGGCATCCGAAAACACCAAGGGGGTGGTCAGCGGCCCGGTCTACAACAACGCGCGGATCGGCGGCGGCCAGACCGACACCTATCGCGCCGTGCCCTTCGAGGGCGGCACCTATGCCGAGATTTATGTCGAGGCCAAGGGCAGCAACGACCTGAACCTGAAGGTCACCGACGCTCAGGGGCGGCTGGTCTGTTCCGACACCGATTCCAGCGCCATCGCCTATTGCGGGTGGAGCCCGCGCAGCACCGGCGATTTCACCATCGCGGTGCAGAACGCCAGCGGCAGCAGCGCCGATTATGCGCTGATCACAAACTGATGGGCCGCGCTGTGTTGCGCCCCGCGCTGACCGCCCTGAGCTTGCTGGTGCCCCTGCCCGCGCTGGCCGAAAACTTTGCGCTGCTGATCGGCGCGTCGACCTATGACAACCTTGAGGAACGGTATTGGCTGCAAGGACCTGCGAATGACGTCGCCTTGGTGAGGACCTATCTGACGGACAGCGCGCCGGTGCCCTTTGCCGCCGACAACGTGACCGTTCTGGCCGATGGCGTCGAGGGCGCGGGGCGCCCGACCTTGCAAGGCATCCGCGACGGGTTTGCCGCCATGGCGGCGCGTGTGGGTCCGGGCGATTTTGTCTATTTGCACTTCTCGGGCCACGGCACGCAGGCCCCCGCGCTGCACCCTGAAACCGAGGAGGACGGGCTGGACGAGATGTTCCTGCCCGTCGACATCGGGGCGTGGGACGACAGCGTCGGCAGCGTCGAAAACGCGCTGGTCGATGACGAGATCGGCGTGCTGATCGGCAGCCTGCGGGCCAAGGGCGCGACCGTCTGGGCGGTCTTCGACGCCTGTCATTCCGGCACCGTCACCCGCGCCGCCCCAGCGGACGGCGAGGAGGTGCGGATGCGCAAGCTGGACCCGTCGGCTCTGGGTGTGCCTGACAGCGCGATGGCCGACGCCGAGGCGACATCGCGCGCCCTGCCCGACCCGCGCGCGCGCCCTGCCAGCCCGGTCGAGGGCGGCAATGGCGACGGCGCATTCATCGCGTTTTTCGCAGCCCAAACCACCGAGACGACGCCGGAAAAACGTCTGCCCCGTGGCGCGCCCGGACGCGTGTCGCAGGGCGTGTTCACCTATACGATTTTTGAAACCCTGGCCGAAAACCCCGGCGTGACCTATCGCCAGTTGGGTCAGGAAGTGCTGCGCAAATACGCGGTGCAGAACCTGGCCCTGTCCACCCCCATGTTCGAGGGCGATCTGGACGGCTATGTGTTCTCGGGCGAGGCGGGCGAGCAGATCCACCAGTGGCCGGTGCGCGAAGGGGCCTTTGGCCTGACCCTGCGCGCGGGGCAGTTGCAGCACATCGCCGAGGGCGAGATTGTCGCGCTGCTGCCCACCGCCGCCAGTGCCGTCAGCGATGCCGTGGGCTATGCCAAGGTGACGTTCACCGACACCTTCACATCCGAGCTGGAGCCGGTCGCGCACGCGGGCCTGCCGGCGCTGGATGTCGCGGAGCTGCCGAAAGGCAGCTATGCCCGCAAGCTGGCCGATGTGGTCGATTTCACCCTGCGCGTGGCGCGCCCCGATGGCGATGTGCCGGCGGTGGTGACGGCCACGCTGGACCTGCTGGAACAGGACGCGGGCGGGCGGCTGGTGCTGGTCCCTGCGGGGGCCGATGCCGACGTGCGGCTGGCGGTGATGCCCGACAGCACGCGCCCCGATGCAATCTGGCTGTTGCCCGGCACAGGGTATTTCGAGCCGTCCAAGGCCGCGCAAACGCCTTCGGTCGGCACCACCGACCGGCAGCCCGCCGAGGTGGCCGCGCTGATGCAGGATTCACTGGAACGGATGGGCCGCGCGATCAACCTGCTGCGGATGGGTGGACAGTACAGCGACACCGACCTGAACGTGGACCTGCGCCTGCAAACCAAGACCCGCCAACAGCGGGACCTGCGCGATCTGGACACGGTGGCGGTGCCGGTGCTGGTGCCCGACGATCAGGTGCATGTGCTGGCGCAGAACAACGAGGCGTTTCCGGTGGATGCCAACGTGCTGCACATCGGGTCGGATTACGCGATCACGCATTTCTACAGCGGGCGGCTGCAACCCGGTGACACGCTGAAAAAGGGGCTGTTCCGCATCACTGACGAGGCCTTTGGCCGCGACCGCGTGGTGGTGATCCTGACACCGGCCGAGCCACAGTCCGCCATCGAGGATCTGCGGTTTCTGGGACAGTCCGCGGTCGAGGTGATGCGTGGGGGTGCCGCGCAGGACAGCAGCTTTGCTGCGTCGCTGCGCAATGCCGGTTTCGGTCAGGTGACGCGGGGGGCCGTCGCGCTGGAGGACGACAGCGGTCCGGCGCCTGCGATCCTGCAATTCGACATCGACACGGTGGCGGGAAACTAGGCGGGCAGGGGGCGGATTTGGGGAAATTGCCCATGGGCAATTTTTGCCCGTCGCCCCCCTGAAACCAAAAAGTTGCCCATGGGCAACTTTTCAGTGAGTCAGCTTTTCTTGCGGTCTTCCATGAATTTATCCAGCGCCATCTGCAAGGCGCCGTCGGATATGTCCGCGTCAAATTCCAGCGTCACGATGCGGCCCTTTTTGCGCATGGTCACCGGCTTGTCCGCCATGTGGCGCCGGAATTCCTTGCCACCCACGGGGCGCGGTTTCGGCTCGGTGGCAGGGCGGGCCGCGCCCTTGAGCCGTTTGATCACCTCGAACCCGTCCAGCGTGGTGCCGCGCGCCTGTTCGCGGATGATCGCGCGGGCTTCTTCCAGCACCAGCTGACCGGTTTCGGGCCGCGCCAACAGCGGTTTCAGATCGCGGGCATGGCGTTCCTTGATGTCGCGGATCGAGGTGAACGCCTTGACCACGTCGCCGGGCAAATCCGCCAGCGCCAGATAGCGCGAGAGCCACGGCGGGCTGACCTCAAGCCGGGCCGCCATCGCCTTTTGCTTGCCGCCGTAATAGCGTTTGATCGCGTCGGCGTAGTCAATCGCGCGCTCGTAATCCGAGATGTCCTCGCGGTCGCGGTTTTCGATGTCGGCCAGGCGAAACGCCTCTTCGTCGGTCAGGTCGCGCACGTCGATCAGGTATTTGAACTGGGTGTAGTTGTTCGCCCGCAGCCAGCTGACGGCAAAGTGCCGCCGCGCGCCGCAGATCACCTCGTAGGTGTCGCCCTTGCGGCGCACGATTGCGGGAAATTCCTGACGGCCCTGCGCGCGGATACCGTCGATCAGGTCGCGGCAGTTTTCTTCGCTCAGCAGGTCATAGGCGCGGTTGTGGCGGTCCCACATCACGCAATCGGCGGGGTCGACCCAGCGCAGGGTTTTCTCCTCGATCTCGCCGGTGACGTGATCGGCGATGGTGGTTGACCGTTTCAGGAAACGGCTGCCGCGTGCGACTTCGGCGGCGGGGGCGGGTTCCGGTGCGTCGAGGTTTCCCAGAACATCATCATACAGGGCGTCGTGTTTCTTGCTCATAACAGTCCTTCCTTGCGCAGATCGGCGTGGTGGCTGGGCCATGTCTTGCGGATCAGCAATTCGATCTCGCGGTTGACAGAATCCAGATAGGCCCGGCAGCGTTTATGTGTCTCTGTGCGGGTCGCAGGGCCTGTTATTTCATAGACCGTGCCCAGGTCGGCGGCGGCGTTGTCGAACTCGGCGCTGTCTTTCAGAACCGCGCTCATCATGTCCATGGGGAACACCGCGTCCATCATCCGCTTGATCGCGGTGTGGGCCGATTTGTTGTCGTTCATCTTGGTGGCCAGAATGCGCAGGAACGCATAGTCGCGCGGACCACCTGCGGCGGCCAGTTCCTTGAGCGTGGCGCCCATCATCTTCAGGAAATGCGCGGTGCTGCCAAAGTCGATGTTGTTGGGCGGGGCCGGGATCACCAGCGCGTCCGCCGCACGCAGAACCGACAGCGACAGCATCCCCAAGGCAGGGGGCGGATCCATCAGGATCACGTCGAACTGGTCGCGGATCGTGGCGATGCCGTCGCGCAGACGGTCCAGCACAAAGGACTGTTCGCGCACCATCCGTGCCGCGAATTCGTATTCGGCATCGTAGAGCCCCAGGTTCGCGGGGATCAGCGCGATGCCCGGCCAATAGGTCGCCCGCAGCGCATAGTGCAGCGAGGTCGGGCCGCCGTGGCGGAAGAACGGGTAAAGCGTATCCTCATCCTCGTCCACGTCCACATCGGGGTTCAGCCCGAACACTGATGTGGTGCTGGCCTGGCTGTCACAGTCGATCACGCAGACGCGGTAGCCTTTCAGCGCCAGATATTGCGCCAGATGGCAGACGACGGTGGATTTGCCGACGCCGCCCTTGAAGTTCTGAACCGCCAGCACCAGCGCCTCGTCAGTCTCGGCGCGGTGGGGCAGGGTGCTGAACAGCGCGCGCATGCGGTTGATGTCGGCCAGCTCGTATCCGGTGCGCCGGCCGGTTTCGGGGTCCTTGTCCGGCATCGGCAGACGGCCATCGTCCTCGGCGTCGCGAATGGCCTTTTCGCTGCGGCCCACCATCTCGGCGGCGCGGCGCACGGGAAACCGCAGGTCCAGCTGTTTCTCGGTGCCGGGGGCATAGATGCGGTCGCGCAGCCGGCCGATCACGGTGTCGGCGCGGCGGGCGAGGTTTTCAAGGTCTTCCAGACGGACGCGGGGAAGGGCAGGGTTGTCCATGATGGCTCGCAATACAATGAGGATGCGCCGAATCATGAACCCTTGGGGCTGGATGGTAAAGTGCGAAGTTTGACGGAACATGCCCAAAAAACCGCAAGCTGGGGGTTCTGCCGTCAAAGAGTGGAAGTTTACGCGTATCACCAGCCCAACACCGTCATTCTACAGGGGTTTGGGCACGGTGCACCCGATTTGTAAGCTTTGCGTTAGCGGTGCGTGCGGTGATCTGTCGGAACGCGCAACACCCCACAAAAATCAAATATGAAAAACCCTGTCTGGTTCTGGATTCTAATAGTTCTTGTTCATGGCCTGTAATGCACTGGAAATACACGAAAAACAGTCACTACGCTTACATATCGGGGCCGCTTGGCTTACGGTTCGGGGTGGCGGGCCTTACGTCTGGGGGCCTGTCCGCTTACGGATCGGGGCGGGCCCAAAGCTTACTTTTCGGGGGCGTCCCAAGGGGGTGAAAAATGCCGTTTTTTCTGCAACAATATCAGCGTGATGCGAATCGGGTGGGTGTTTTGCCCCGAATCAAAGCTTACGTTTCGGGTGATTTACCAAAGCGCCCTTTCGTGATAGCTTACACGACAACAACTACAAAAGTAAGTTTGAGCAGGTAAGTCCAATGGCGAAGGACGTGAAACCCAAACCCGTTCGCACGGTCGAAGCGCGGCCCAATGCCGACACGCTGGTGAAACCCGGCGAGCTGGTGGACCTTGTCGAGGTCACACCGCTGACGCTGGCCGACCGGCGTATCTACAACCAGCTTCTGGAGAACGCGTGGGATGCCATCGACAAGCCGGTGACCCATGTGATTTCCAAGGGCGACCTGCGCGGGTCGCACAATTCCAACGACCGGGTGGGCGAATCCATCGAGCGGCTGATGGCCTGTATCGTCAAGGTGCGCATCACCCGCGACGGTGCGCCGGCCATCGAGCGGGTGCAGTTGCTGGGCGGGAACATCGAATCCAGCCGCCGCGACGGATTGTTCGAATATGAAATCCCCACGCGTCTGCGCAAGATCATCAAGGACAGCACGGTGTTCGCCCGCCTGCAACGCGAGGTGATGTTTGCGCTGTCATCGAAATATGCGCTGACGCTGTACGAGATGATCCAGAAACGCGGCAAGCTGCGGTGGCGGTCGTCGGAACGGTTCAGCCTGGAGGACCTGCGCGGGATTCTGGGCGTGCCCAAGGGCAAGCTGACCTCGTGGTCGAACCTGAAGCTGCGGGCGATCGAACCGGCGCTGGTCGAGGTCAACGCGCTGAGCGATTACGTGGTGTCGGTCGAGCCGATCAAGACCGGGCGGCGGGTGACCCATGTCGAGCTGCGCTGGTGGGCCAAGGACGCCAGCGGAACGGCGACGGCGGAGCGCGAGTTGCAGTTTTCCAAGGTCGGGCGCAAGCAGCGGACCCAAGGCGACACGGTGCCCGCACGGCCCGGCTGGCTGGAGGCGCGGGGGCAGGCGCTGCGGTCCGAGACCTACGAGACGGCGCGGCTGCGCCATCCGGGGTTTGATATCTACCACGTCGAGGGGGAATGGCGGGCATGGGCCAGGGACCGCGCACCGGCAACAGACCCTGACAAGGCGTTTCTGGCGTTTTTCAGGACGTTTGCAGAGCGGAATCCGCTTTGA